>JAFEFK010000786.1 GCA_018240625.1 Pseudomonadota bacterium | reverse complement strand
GTTTTGTTTGACCCCCCTCCCCAACCCTCCCCCGCCTGGCGCAGCTTCGCTGCGCGTGGGGGGGCGGGAGAAGAAAAGCCATGCTCTCGCGCACCGCTGAAAACCTCTACTGGCTGGCCCGCTACGTCGAGCGCGCGGAATATATCGCACGCACCATCGAAGCGACGCTGCGCGTCACCGCCCTGCCCGCCGCCTATATCGGCAAGACCAACGAATGGGATTCAGCGCTGCTGACCGCGGGCGTCGGCGCCAGCTTCTACGAGCAGTATGATGAAGCCGACGAACACAACGTCGTTGAATACCTGTCCTTCTCGCCGCAAAACGCCTCCTCGATCCGTAACTGCATCGAAAGCGCGCGGCTGAATTCACGCTCGGTCCGCACCGCCCTCACCTCCGAGATGTGGGACACCATCAACAGCGCCTGGATCGAGTTGCAGGAAGTCTGGGGCAAGGGCGCAGCGACGCGCGAGGAACTGACGAGATTCCTGCGCTTCGTGCAGGAGACGTCGCTGCGCTTCGACGGCTCGGCCTACCGCACCATGCTGCGCAACGACGCCTACTTCTTCTCGCGGCTCGGCCTGCATCTGGAACGCGCCGACAACACCGCACGCATTCTCGACGTCAAATACCACATGCTGCTGCCCGAGGAGGAACACGTCGGCGGCCCGCTCGATTACTACCAGTGGACCTCGATCCTGCGTTCGGTGTCGGCGCTGACGGCCTATCACTGGGTCTATCGCGAAACCCTGAAACCGTGGCTGATCGCGGACCTGTTGATCCTCAACGACACGCTGCCGCGCTCGCTCGCGAGCTGTTACGGCAACCTGGTGCGCAACCTCGACCAGATCGGCGTCGCCTACAGCCGGCAAGGCGCCGCCCAACGTCACGCGCGCGGCATTCGCAACCGTCTGGAACACAGCCACATGGACGATATTTTCCAGCGCGGCCTGCACGAGTTCATCCAGGAATTCATCGCGGACAATTCGCGTCTCGGCGACATCATCGCGAAGCAGTATCTGATATGATGAATGCGAGTGGCTGCATCATTCCGTCATTGCGAGGAGCACTTGCGACGAAGCAATCCAGTCATTACCAGACCAGGTCTGGATTGCTTCGCTTCGCTCGCAATGACGGCTCGCGTAAGCGGCGCGCTGTACATCTAGACATGCGGTAAACCATGCGCCTGCGAATTTCCCATTCGACCACCTATCGCTACGAGCCGCCCGCCAGTGCCGTGATTCAGGTCCTGCGCATGACGCCGGGCAGCCATGACGGCCAGTACGTCGCCGACTGGCAGATCGACGTCTCCACCGACTCCCGCCTCGACGTTCACCAGGACGCCTTCGGCAATATCATCCATGTGCTGACCCACGGCCCGATCGCCGATCTCACCGTCTCCGTCGAAGGCCTGATCGAAACCCAGGATACCGGCGGCGTGCTGCGCGGCACCGACGAGCGCTTTCCGCCGAGCCTGTTCTTGCGCGCGACGCCGCCGACCGACATGAATCCGGCGATGGCGGATTTTGCAAACGCGCTGCGGCCGGCCGCAAAGAACGACGTCCTCGGCTTCCTGCATGCCCTGATGGTCGGGATCAACGCGCACATGACGTTCGATTCCGATCCGACCAACACCGGCACATCGGCGGCGGAGGCCTTCGCGGGCAAGCGCGGCGTCTGCCAGGACTATGCGCATATCTTTATTGCCTGCGCCCGCTCCGGCGGCGTGCCCGCACGGTTCGTTGCCGGGCACTTCCTGCGCGCCGACGGTGTGGTGTATCAGCAAGCGGGCCATGCCTGGGCGGAAGCCCATGTGCCGGACCTCGGCTGGGTCGGCTTCGATCCGGCCAACGGCATCTGCACCACCGACGCCCATGCCCGCGTCGCCATCGGCCTCGATTACCTCGGCGCGGCGCCGGTGCGCGGCACGCGCTACGGCGGCGGCATGGAAACCCTCTCGGTCGCGGTCAAGGTCGATCAGGCGGGACGGCAGAGCCAATCGTAGCCAAAGCCCGCTCCTTCGTCATTCCGGAAGCCGCGTCAGCGGCTATCCGGACTCCAGCAACAGACGATACCCATCGTTTTCGGATTCCGGGTTCGCACCTCAGGTCGGCAATTGCCGACCGACGGTGCGCTCCGGAATGACGATAGTCCCAACCCTCGGGGGGTTGGATGCCCCCGCAAAATTCGCTACTAAGCTCTCGCCTCCACGAATGAGAGGGCCGAGGGCCGAGATGACTTATTGCTGCGGGATTCTGGTGAAAGACGGTCTGGTCATGATCGCGGACACCCGCACCAATGCCGGCCTCGACAATGTCTCGACGTTCCGCAAGCTGCACGTCTTCAGCAAGCCCGGCGAGCGCATCATGGCGGTCGCGAGCGCCGGCAACCTCGCCATCAGCCAGTCCGTGCTGTCGACGCTGAGCGAAGGCGTCGAGAATCCGGGGACCGGCGAAATCGAAACGCTGATGAATGCGCCGACCATGTTCCAGGCAGCGCAGCGCATCGGTCGCGCGATCCGCAGCGTCCACGCGACCGAAGGCAGCGCGCTGCAAGCCGAAGACGTCAGCTTCGACGTGTCGTTCCTGTTCGGCGGCCAGATCAAGGGCGCGCGGATGCGGCTGTTCATGGTCTACACCGCCGGCAACTTCATCGAATGCACCACCGACACGCCTTACTTGCAGATCGGCGAGCACAAGTATGGCAAGCCGGTGCTCGATCGCGCCATGCATTACGACGTCGAATTGTACGAAGCGCTGAAGTCGGGGCTGATCTCGATGGATTCGACGATGCGCTCGAATCTCGGCGTCGGCCTGCCGATCGACATTCTTGTCGTACGCTCCGACGTCTGCGACGCCGACCTCAATCATCGCATCGAAGCCGGCGAGCCCTACTTCCACGACCTGCGTGCGCGCTGGTCGGCCGCGCTGCGCGCGGCGCATCAGAGCATTCCACGACCGCCCTACAAGAAGGATAATTAGTGTCGTCATTCCGGGCGCGCGAAAGCGCGAACCCGGAATCCGGTAGCGATGAACTTGATGAGATTCCGGGTTCGCTCACGCTTCGCGATCGCGCCCCGGAATGACGATGTGTAGCTGTAGAAAAGATGTGTAGCTGTAGAAAATAAGAACAACTCAGGGAGACCACCTCATGACCACCCAGAAGATCGCAATCGTGACGGGCGCAGGCACCGGCGTGGGACGCGCGGCATCGCTCGCGCTGATGAAGATCGGCTACACCGTCGTGCTGGCGGGCCGCCGCCTCAACATGCTCGAGGAGACGCAAAAGCTCGGCGCCGACACAGGCGGCAAGAGCCTTGCCGTGTCATCCGACATGGCCGATCCCGCTTCCATCGCCGCGCTGTTCGCCAGGACGATGGAAAAATACGGGCGGCTCGATCTGCTGTTCAACAATGCCGGCATGGGCACGCCGGCGATGCCGTTCGAGGATCTGAAGCTCGACCAGTGGCAGGCGGTGGTCGACACCAACCTCACCGCACCCTTCCTGTGCACCCAGCACGCCTTCCGCATCATGAAGGACCAGACCCCGCGCGGCGGCCGCATCATCAACAACGGCTCGATCTCGGCGCACGCGCCGCGGCCGTTCTCGTCGGCCTATACGTCGACCAAGCACGCCATCACGGGCCTCACCAAGGCGACCAACCTCGACGGCCGCGCCTACGACATCGCAGTCGGCCAGATCGACATCGGCAATGCCGCGACCCCGATGACCGACCGCATGGTCAACGGTCCCGGCGTGCTGCAGCCCGACGGCACCTCGAAGCAGGAGCCGCGCATGGACGCCAAGGCCGTCGGCGACGCCGTCGCCTACATGGCGGGCTTGCCGCTTGACGCCAACGTGCTGTTCATGACGGTCATGGCGACGAAAATGCCGTTCGTGGGACGGGGGTAAATCTCACGTTGTAGCAATGAGCCTAGCTTCGGTGCTGGCGCGCTCCCTCGCCCCGCCCTTGCGGGGAGAGGGTTGGGGTGAGGGGCCACAGACGACCGAATAAGGCCCCCTCACCCGACCGTCTTCGCGGAGTTTATCATCGGGCCGACGGAGCCGGACCCGTTGGCTTCGCCGGTCGACCTCTCCCCGTAAATGGGAGAGGTGAAGAAAGCACGCTCATCTGTTTCGAACTTCCCTACTCCAGCCGCTCCACCTCGCGCAGCCTCGGGAACAGCTTCATCCAGAGCGGCGCAGGCTCCTATACTCCAATACTTCAGTGTTATCGGCCTGCCATGTCGTTGGCGTGGACGATGGGCATGATCCCATGCTCGCGAAAAAGCGATTCGAGCGGACGCCAGTC
>JAFEFK010000785.1 GCA_018240625.1 Pseudomonadota bacterium | reverse complement strand
CCAATGACTACGGTTTTGAGCAGATATTCGCTCGACAGATCGAAGGACTTGGCCAGCGCGGCGATGTGCTGCTGGCTTATTCCACGTCCGGACGATCGCCGAACATTCTGGCGGCGCTTCGCAAAGCACGCGAACGTGGCCTCGTCACCGTCGGCTTTACCGGCATCAAGGGCGAGAGCCTGCGGAGCGCCTGCGATCATTTGTTTGTCGCACCGACCGACGACACACCGGTGGTCCAGCAAATCTACATGGTCGCCGGCCACGCGATCTGCGATCAGGTGGAGCGCGCGATGGTGGGCGGGACACCAGCCACGTGAGCGGCACTGACTCCGCATCTCTTGTTTCCAGACCCGCGGCGTTCCTCGACCGGGACGGCGTCATCAATCACGACGACGGCTATATGGGCACCCGGGACCGGATTCGCTGGATGCCGAACGCTGCAAAGGCCCTCCGCCGGCTGAACAACGCCGGATATCTGGTCTTCCTGTTCACCAATCAATCGGGCGTCGCGCGCGGTTACTTTAGCGAAGACGAATTGCGGGTATTGCACGACTGGATGCGCGGCGAATTGTCAGCGCAAGGCGCACGCATCGACGACATCAGATATTGTCCGCATCATCCCGACGGCTCGGTCGCCGGGTATCTCGAGGATCATCCCTGGCGCAAACCAGCTCCGGGGATGATTCTGGATCTGATGCGGCACTGGCCGGTGCGGCGTGCGGGGAGCTTTGTCATCGGCGATCGAGAAACCGATATCGAGGCCGCATTGGCCGCCGGGCTCCCGGGTTATCTGTTCGCGGGCGGCGACCTCGATGCGTTTGTTCAACAATGCCTCGCAGAATTGGCGGCGTAAGCTATTACGGTTGCCTCTGCATCTGTTCGAATGCGGCGATAACCTCATCGAACGACGGCGGCGCGCCGCTGGATCCCGCGGTTGTCATCGGCCCATCTCCCAAGGGAATGACCGGCATTTTCATCGCGCCGAGTATGCCTACCCGCGGAACGCCAAGCGCAGCCGCAAGATGCAAGAGCCCGGTATCGACGCCAATAACGAATTCGGCGCCAGCAATCAGCCTGGCGACCGCGTCGAGCGGCTCACGCTCCGGCACGATCGCACGCGGGACGGTGGCGGCAATGCGTTCGCTACGCTCGCGCTCGCGCCGCGTTCCCCACGGCAACATGATGTCGTGCCCGCGCTGAGCCAGTTCGCGTCCGAGGCGGATCCAGTTTTCTTCGGGCCATTCCTTGCGATGATCCGCGGTCGCATGCAACAGCATCGCGTAGGGCTGGGCGCGTCCCGTCCGCAGTGCGATTCTGTTCAGGCCGAAATCGATGCCGCCCTTCACCTCGTACCCAAGTGAAAGCGCGGTGAGTTTGCGATTGCGCGCAATCGGGTGTTGGTCGCGCGCGATGCTGTGACGGATGTCATAGAAACGAGAGGCAACAGGCTCCCGGATGCTCTGCGCGTCGTAGCCGTGTTTCGGCCCGCGCGCCATCGACGCGATGATTGCGGAGCGAATGAGCCCTTGGGCATCAATGACGGCGTCGTATTCGACAGATCGGATTTGTCTACGGCTGTCGAGAACCTCTTTCCAGGTCGCTCGCTCAAACAGATGGGAGCGCCAGCGGCGCGTCGCAACCTCAATAACCTGATCGACAGCGGGATGCAGGCGCGGCAGCGGCGCAAACGCCTGCTCCACAACCCAGACCAGCCGCGCCTGGGGAAAATGACGCCGCGCATCAGTTACGGCGGGCATCTGATGCACGACATCGCCGAGAGATGACGTCTTGATAAACAGAACCTGATTCATCTGCGCCGAAGTTCGGAAAGAGAGACGCACTGGTTACAATTTGGCAACCATAATGTCGATTCCCCGGGATCGGCAGATAATCCGGCCGCTTTGATACATCAAATCCACTTTTCCCGCCGACAATCGCGCGCGATGTTTCCAGCGATCAGGATTTTCAGGCGGTGATGGCTCATTTTAATCACGGCAGCTTTCAGGCACTTCAGGGGAGAGAACCATGACCGTGCTCGTTACCGGTGGCGCCGGCTATATCGGCAGTCATATGGTTCTCGCGCTGACTGAGGCCGGTGAAAACGTCGTCGTCATCGACAATCTCAGTACCGGTTTTTCGTCCTCGTTGCCGGAAGGCGTGCCGCTTTTCATCGGTGATGTCGGAGATGAAAGCCTGGTGGAGAACGTCATCGTCCAGCACGGCGTCGAAAGCATTGTCCATTTCGCGGGCTCGGTGGTGGTGCCGGAGTCGATGCGCGATCCGCTTGCCTATTATCGCAACAACACCATGACGACGCGCAGCCTGCTCAACACCGCCGTCAAATGCGGCGTCAATCGTTTCATCTTTTCCTCCACGGCGGCCGTTTATGGCAATCCGGATCGGACGCCGGTCTCGGAGGATGCGCCGACACGGCCTCTCTCGCCTTATGGCTCCTCGAAGCTGATGACCGAGATCATGCTGCACGATGTCGCCACCGCCCACGGCATGAACTACGTCGTGCTGCGCTATTTCAATGTCGCAGGCGCCGACCCGCAGGCACGGATCGGCCTGTCGACCGCGGGCGCCACGCACCTGTTGAAAATCGCGGTAGAGGCCGCGACCGGGCAGCGCGCCAAGATCGACGTGCTCGGAACCGATTATCCGACGCCGGATGGAAGCTGCATTCGCGACTTCATTCACGTCAGCGATCTGGCGCAGGCGCATCGCGCGGCGCTGGCTTACTTGCGGAACGGCGGACATTCGACGACGCTGAATTGCGGATACGGCCGCGGCTACTCGGTGCTGGAAACCATCGAAGCGGTGCGTCGCGTTTCCGGACGCAACTTCGCGGTTCAGTATTCCGACCGCCGCCCGGGCGACATCATGACCATGATTGCCGACACCCGGCGGCTTCGCGCGACATTGGACTGGACACCGCAATACGAGGATCTCTCAACCATCGCCACGCACGCGCTGGCATGGGAAGAAAAACTGGCGCGTCGACATGCTGCAGGCGCCCTCGCCGCCTCTGCCTGAAGTCGGACGAAAACCCGGTTTTGACTTGAAAAAAGCAGATATTGCGGGCATTGAGTCGGAAGCTTTCGCAACAACTCTGACGCGTGGGCGATAGCCGCCGCACGACGTCAATGGAACGCGATGACCGACCTTCCGAAGAAGCTGACTGACGATCCCTATGGCGCGGCGGTTCTCATCCGCCGCCTCATCACCGAACAGGGTATGACCTACTGGCGGCGCTACCTCGCCGCGTTTGCGTTGATGGCCATCTCCGCCGCGACGACCGCAGCTTCCGCCTATCTGCTGGGTGAGGTCATCAATCAGGCTTACGTCAACAAGGACGTTCGCGGCATTGCCATTCTGTCCCTGGTGACGATCGTCATTTTTGTGCTGAAGGGCGCAGCGACCTACGGGCATTCGGTGATCCTGTCGCAGATCAGCAACGCGATCCTCGCCAACAACCAGCGCCGGCTGTTCTCCAAGCTGATGAGCGAAAGCATCGGCTTTTTTTCGGAGCGGCACTCGTCGGAATTTCTGGCGCGGCTGACGGCGGGCGCGACCTCCGTCACGCAGGTGCTCAGTCTGCTGATCAACGCGGTCGGGCGTGATGTGCTCTCGCTGATCGGCCTCGTCATCGTCATGGTGACACAGGATCCCTACATGGCCTTGTTCGGCTTCCTGGTGGCACCCCCGGCGATGCTGGTGCTGCGCAAACTGGTGAAGCGCATCAAGGGGCTCGCTCATAACCAGTTCAGCGGCACCACCGACATCATGGAGATCATGCAGGAATCGCTGCAAGGCATCCGCACGGTCAAGGCGTTCACCCTCGAACAGACCATGCGTGAGCGCATCGACGCCAGCATCTCCGCGGTGGAGCGGACCAACAACAAGATGGCGCGGGTCTCGAACCGCTCCAGTCCGCTGATGGAGACGCTGGGCGGCTTCGCCATCGCAGGAGCGCTGATGTACGGTGGCTACAGCGTCGTCGCTTTGGGCGCGAAGCCGGGCCAGTTCTTTTCGTTCATCACGGCGTTCCTGCTGGCCTATGAGCCGGCCAAACGGCTGGCGAGGCTCAATATCGAACTCAACTCCAACCTGATCGGCGCGCGCAAGCTGCTCGAGATCGTCGACAGTCCCGCAACCGAACCTGATGACAGCGGCATGCCAGCGCTGAAATTGACCGATGCGCGTGTCGAGCTACGCGACGTCACATTCGCCTACCGTCCCGATGAGCCGGTGCTCAATCATATGAGCTTTGTGGCAGAACCCGGAAAAGTCACGGCGCTGGTCGGTCCGTCCGGCGGCGGCAAATCGACCGTGCTGGCGCTGCTGTTGCGCCTCTACGAAATCACCCGGGGCGAGATTTGGATCGACGGACAATCGATATCGGGCGTATCGCGCCAGTCGCTGCGGCAGCAGACCGCCTATGTGGGTCAGGATGTCTACCTGTTCCGCGCCAGCATCCGCGACAACATCGCGTTCGGCAAGGTCGGCGCCACTGACGCCGAGATCATCGCCGCGGCGACGGCCGCCTGCGCGCACGATTTCATCATGGGCTTTCCGCTCGGTTACGACACCCCGGTCGGCGAACACGGCGCACAACTGTCCGGAGGGCAGCGCCAGCGGATCGCCATCGCCCGCGCATTGATCCGAAATGCACCAATTATTCTGCTGGATGAAGCGACCGCCGCGCTCGACTCCGAATCGGAGAAACTGGTTCAGGAAGCGATCCAGCATCTCTGCCAAAACCGCACTACCATCGTGATCGCTCATCGCCTGCACACCATCATGCACGCCGACGCGATCCTTGTGGTCGAAGGAGGCGACATCGTCGAGCGCGGCCGCCACGACGATTTGCTGCGGCGCGGCGGGCGGTACGCATCATTTTTCCGTCTACAGCATCGCGAGACCGGCCCGCTGACGCTGGCTCCGATCAGCGCAACGGCGTAAAGTGACAAGGTCACTGCGCCGTGTCCCCCACGGCACCTAAATCTATAACCTTGCAAAACCCTGCCGGAGAGCCGCCGATGAGCGCCACGTCCTATGTCATTCCGCAGCCTGTACAAGCGGCCATCCCCGTCGCTGGCGAAGGCAAGTCCTTTCCGGTTCGCCGCATCTGGTGCGTCGGACGCAACTACCTCGAGCACATCCGCGAGATGGGCAATGACGAGCGCGCGCCACCGTTCTTCTTCGCCAAACACGCCGACATGATCGTGCACGAAGGCGCGACCATTCCCTACCCGACGCTGACAAAGGACCTTCACCATGAGGTCGAACTGATCGTCGCGATGAAGAGCGGTGGATTGAACATTCCCGCCGACAAGGCACTGGACCACGTCTACGGCTACGCCGTCGGTATCGATCTCACGCGGCGCGACCTGCAGATCGCTTCGCGCAAGAAGGAGCGTCCCTGGGAAGTCGGCAAGTCGTTCGACCACTCCGCGCCGTCGAGCCCGATCCAGCCGGCTGCGAAGATCGGCCATCCGGCCAAGGGCCGCATCTGGCTCACCGTCAACGGCAAGGAAACCCAGACCGGCGATCTCGAACAGATGATCTGGAACGTGCCGGAAATCATCTGGCAACTGTCGCAGCAGGTCGAACTTGCAGCCGGCGACATCATCATGACCGGCACGCCTGCCGGCGTTTCACAGTTGCAGCCGGGCGACAAGATCGAGTGCGGCTGCGACGGCATCGGCACGCTGAAGGTGAGCATCGGTCCGCCGGTCGCGTGAGCGGCACCATCGCGACCTCGCCAAAGCCTCAGGAGTTGGGCCATCTATCCGGCCCTACGCGAACCCTTCGCCCGGGCAAACCCTTACGCCTGACGGTATGTTGGAGCTCCGCTAACCATATTTGTGCCGCAAGGCAAAGTGGGCGCCGGCTTCATGACGTCGTATCGCACGGCGATCACAGACGACGCGCCGTCCGCGCAATCCGTGCTCCAGCGATATCTTGCGAAGCCAACGACGGTGAGATCAAATCATTCGTGGCGAAGCAGTTGCGGAGCTGAAGCAGCCAAACAAAATCGCACCGCCCGAAGGCGGCGCGAAATAGAACTGAACCGTTTGCTTACATGCCGCCCTTCTTCATGCCGGGCTTCATCATGCGATGCTTGATCATGTGATGCCGGCGCATGTGATGTTTCGACATGTGATGATTCATCATCTTCCCCATTTGCCTAGCGAAGCAATCCGGTGGACCCGTCAAAAAATCTGGATTGCTTCGTCGCTTCGCTCTTCGCAAAGACGGAAAGCTCAATACCGATAGTGATCGCTCTTGTAAGGCCCCTGCTGCGACACGCCGATGTAGTCGGCCTGGTCCTTGCGCAGTTCGGTCAGCTTCACGCCGATTTTTGCCAGATGGAGCCGCGCCACCTTCTCGTCGAGCGATTTCGGCAGCACGTAGACTTCCTTTTTGTACTTGCCGTCGGTGTTGTTGGCGAACAGCTCGATCTGCGCCAGCGTCTGGTTGGTGAACGAAGCACTCATGACGAAGCTCGGATGACCCATCGCGTTGCCGAGGTTCACGAGTCGGCCTTCCGACAACATGATGATGCGGTGCTTGTCGGGGAATTCGATCTCGTCCACCTGCGGCTTGATGTTGGTCCACTTCAGATTCTTGAGGCCTGCGATCTGGATCTCATTGTCGAAGTGGCCAATGTTGCAGACGATGGCGCGATCCTTCATCGCGCGCATGTGCTCGAGCGTGATGATGTCCTTGTTGCCGGTCGCGGTGACGAAGATGTCCGCCTGTGGCGCGGCATCTTCCATGGTGACGACCTGATAGCCTTCCATCGCCGCCTGCAGCGCGCAGATCGGATCGATCTCGGAAACCATAACGCGGCAACCGGCCTGACGCAGCGACGCCGCCGAACCCTTGCCGACGTCGCCAAAGCCTGCGACCATCGCAACCTTGCCCGACATCATAACGTCGGTGCCGCGGCGAATGCCGTCCACCAGCGACTCACGGCAACCATAGAGGTTGTCGAACTTCGACTTGGTGACGCTGTCGTTGACGTTGATGGCGGGCCACAACAGCGTGCCCGCCTTCTGCATGTCGTACAGGCGATGCACGCCCGTGGTGGTCTCTTCCGAGACACCCTTGATACTGTCGGCGATCGCCTTGAAGTAACCCTTCGGCTTTTCCTTGAGCTGCTTCTTCAGCAACGCGAAGAATACTTCCTCTTCCTCGGAGCCCGGCTTGTCGAGAAAAGCCGTGTCGCCGTTCTCGGCACGCAGGCCGAGGTGGACGTACATGGTGGCGTCGCCGCCGTCATCGAGGATCATGTTCGGATGGCCACCGCCATGCCAGTCGAACAACTTTGCGGTGTAGTTCCAGTAATCTTCCAGCGTCTCGCCTTTTACGGCGAACACCGGAATGCCGCTTGCGGCGATCGCGGCGGCGGCGTGATCCTGCGTCGAATAGATATTGCAGGAGACCCAACGGATGTCGGCGCCGAGCGCCTTCAGCGTTTCGATCAGCACGCCGGTCTGGATCGTCATGTGCAGGGAGCCTGCGATGCGCGCGCCCTTCAGGGGCTGCTTCGGACCGTATTCCTCGCGCGTCGCCATCAGGCCGGGCATCTCGGTTTCGGCGAGCGAAAGCTCCTTGCGGCCGAAATCGGCGAGGCCGATGTCCTTGACGATGTAGTCGGTGAAGCCTGCGGGCGGCTTGGTCATTTTCAGTTCCTTGTTG
>JAFEFK010000784.1 GCA_018240625.1 Pseudomonadota bacterium | reverse complement strand
GCCACCCGACGGCGCCGACATGGCCGCCATCTCGCGGATGGCCGAGGCCGCCGCACTCGCGCGGGATCTGATCAATACCCCCGCTAACGATATGGGACCCGAAGAGCTTGCCGCCGCGGCGCAGGCTCTTTCGCAGCGTTTCGGCGCGCAGTTCAGTTGCGTTGTGGGCGACGATCTAAAGCGTCAAAATTTTCCGCTCATCCATGCGGTCGGAATGGCCTCGCCCCGCGCGCCGCGCCTGATCGATTTTTCTTGGGGCGATCCCACGCACCCAAAGGTCACGCTGGTCGGCAAAGGCGTCTGCTTCGATACCGGTGGCGTCGATCTGAAGCCCGCCAGCGGCATGCTGATCATGAAGAAAGACATGGGTGGCGCGGCCAACGTCTTGGCGCTTGCGCTAATGATTATGGACGCAAAGCTCAAGCTCCGGCTGCGCGTTCTAATTCCGGCGGTTGAAAACGCCGTGGCTGGCAATGCGTTTCGGCCGCTTGATATTTTCCCATCGCGCAAGGGACCGACGGTGGAGATCGGCAATACCGACGCGGAGGGCCGCTTGGTGCTCGCCGACGCGCTGGCACTCGCCGATGAAGAGAGCCCTGACCTTCTAATCGATTTGGGAACCTTAACGGGCGCGGCGCGCGTGGCGTTGGGACCTGATTTGCCTCCCTTTTATACCAGCGACGACAAACTAGCGTTTGATGTGGCGCGCTGCGCGCAGGCAGAAAATGATCCGTTGTGGCGAATGCCGCTGTGGGCTCCCTACGATGCCTGGCTCGATTCGAAGGTCGCCGATATCAATAATGCGCCGTCGGGCGGCTTCGCGGGATCGATCACATGCGCGCTATTCCTGCAACGGTTCGTTGAAGCCGCAAAAAGCTGGCTTCATGTCGATATCTATGGCTGGACGCCATCGGCAAAGCCAGCACGCCCCGAAGGCGGCGAATGCCAGGCCGCGCGTGCTATCTACAAGTTGCTGAGCGAACGCTATGGATGATCCCCGCCTCACGCCCGCTCGCCCGGACGTCGCTGCGAGATATCTCGAGGGCAAGATCAAGGCTGCGCGCTTCGTCGATGGCGAAGATTACGAGATCATCGATGCGATCGCGCCGCTGCGGCGCGAACCGTCGCCCGATGCGTTGCTCGATACCCAGGCGCTGCGCGGCGAACGCGTCACGATCTATGATCGGACCTCGGAGGGATGGGCCTGGGGTCAATTGGCCAGCGACGGTTATGTCGGCTGGCTGCCCGATCGCGCGCTGGCGAAGCCGGGCGCTGCGCCAACGCACAAGGTCATCACGCTGCGAACGCTGGCGTTTCCGGGACCGTCGATCAAGCTGCCGCCGGTGCAGGCGCTGCCGCTCGGCGCAAGCCTGAATATTCAGCGTCATGACGGTATCTTTGCCGTGGCCACCGGCGGACTCTACATACCCGCCAACCATGTCGCACCGCTCGACAGCAGTGCCGGCGATTTCGTCGCGGTCGCCGAGCGTTTTGCCGGAACACCTTATCTTTGGGGCGGAAAGACCAGCCTTGGCATCGACTGCTCAGGCCTCGTGCAGGTCTCGCTCAATGCGTCGGGCACCGGATGCCCGCGCGACAGCGACATGCAGGAAGACAGCTTGGGGCGAGCGTTGTCAGCAACAGAAGCGCTCAAGCCGCGGCGCGGCGATTTGATGTTCTGGAAAGGTCACGTGGCCATCGTGCGGGACGCAACCACTCTTGTGCACGCCAATGCACATCATATGGCGACGGCCGTTGAAAACATTCACGACGCCGTCGCCCGCATCAAGGCCGCCGGTAGCGCCGTAACCAGCGTGAAGCGGCTCGATTAAAACGTTTCAAGCGAAGTGGATACCGGTTCACGTCAAGAAAACGCGTCAAAACAAGAATCTGGAGTCTCGTTCCGATTTCATCGGAACGGTAATGGTTCGAATTTAGTGCGCCGTTGGGGCGCCCGGCGTAGTTTCGATCCGGAAGGCTGCGGCAAACAGTGCGCGGGTGTAGTCGGACTTCGGGTTCTTGAACAACTCCGACGCAGGGCCTTCCTCAACCACCTTGCCGTGCCGCATCACAATGAGGTGGCTGGCAAGCGACGCGACCACGCGCAGATCGTGCGAGATGAACATGTAGGTCAGGTCGCGCTTGCGCTGCAGTTCGCGCAGCAGATCGACCATCTGCGCCTGAAAGACCATGTCGAGCGCGCTGGTCGGCTCGTCCAGCACGACAAAATTCGGCTCCAGTACCACGGCGCGCGCGATACTGATGCGCTGCCGCTGGCCGCCCGAGAATTCGTGCGGATAACGAAAGCGGGTCGCGGGATCGAGGCCGACATCCTTCAATGCCTTGACCACCCTGGCTTCCCGCTCGGATCCTGACAAGGAACGCTGGTGCACGCTCAGCCCCTCGGCCACGATATCGCCGACCGACATGCGCGGGCTCAACGAACCGAACGGATCCTGAAACACGATTTGCATGTCGCGGCGGAAAGGCCGCATCTCCTTGAAACGCAGACCCTGGATGTTCTTGCTCAGGAAAACGATCGGGCCATCCGACGAAATCAGCCGCAGCAGCGCGAGGCCGAGCGTGGTCTTGCCGGAACCGGATTCGCCGACAACGCCGAGCGTTTCGCCCTTGCGAACCTTCAGAGTAACTCCGTCCACCGCCTTGATATGACCGACGGTCTTGCGGAGCAGGCCGCGACGGACCGGAAACCAGACCCTGAGATCGTCGGTCGAAATCACAACCGGCGAATCCGGACGCGGCGGCGCGGGGTCGGGCTTTGGCTCCGCGGCCAGCAGCTCACGCGTGTAAGGATGTTGGGGCGCAGTGAAGACCTGTTCGACCGGCCCTTTCTCGACAATCTTTCCGCCATTCATCACACAGACCACGTCAGCGATGCGACGGACGATGCCGAGATCGTGCGTAATGAACAACAGACTCATTCCGAGCCGCGCGCGGATATCCACCAGCAAGGTCAGGATTTGCGCCTGAACCGTCACGTCGAGCGCCGTGGTCGGCTCATCCGCGATCAAAAGGTCGGGTTCATTGGCGAGCGCCATCGCGATCATCACGCGCTGCCGTTGACCGCCGGACAATTGGTGCGGATAGCTCCCGAGGCGTGTTTCCGCATCGGGAATACCGACCTGTGTCAGCAGTTCCAACGTACGAGCTCGCGCCGCCGCGCCGCGAACACCGCCGTGTAGCTGTAAAATCTCGCTGATCTGCGACTCGATAGTGTGGAGCGGATTGAGCGAGGTCATCGGCTCCTGAAAGATGATCGAGATCTCGTTGCCGCGAATACCTCTGATCTCGCGCTCGGACATGTCGAGCAGTTCGCGACCCTTGAAGTGAATGTTACCGGAGGGATGCGACGCGGTTGGATAAGGCAAGAGCTTCAGGACCGACAACGCGCTGACAGACTTGCCCGATCCGGACTCTCCGACCAGCGCCACGCATTCGCCGCGTTTGATCTCAAACGAAATACGGTCCACGGCGATCGACGTTCCGCTGCCGTGACGGAACGCGACCGACAAATCGCGGACGTCGAGCAGCGGCTGATTGATGACGTCCATACAGGCCTACCTGAATGTCTTGCGCGGATCGAACGCATCACGCACGGCTTCGCCGATGAAGATCAACAGCGACAGCATGATCGCGACCGCAAAAAAGCCCGTGAAGCCGAGCCACGGCGCCTGCACGTTGGCCTTGCCTTGCGCCAACATTTCTCCGAGCGATGGCGATCCCGGCGGCAACCCGAAGCCGAGGAAATCCAGCGCGGTGAGGGTCATGACGGAAGACGACACGATGAACGGCAGGAACGTCATGGTGGCGACCATGGCGTTCGGCAGCAGGTGGCGGAACATGATAGTCGCGTTCGATACGCCGAGCGCGCGCGCGGCCATGATGTATTCGAAATTCCGCCCGCGCAAAAATTCGGCGCGCACCAGCCCGACCAGCGAGACCCACGAGAACAGCAGCAGGATTCCCAATAGCACGAAGAATCCGGGCACCAGCACCGAGGACAGGATCAGCAACAGATAGAGCGAGGGAATTGCGGTCCACACCTCGATGAAGCGCTGGAAACCGAGATCGACCCAGCCGCCGAAATAACCTTGCACGCCTCCCGCCGCGATTCCGATAATCGATGAGACAATCGTCAGACAAAGCCCGAACAGCACTGAGATCCGGAACCCGTAGATGAGCCGCGCCACTACGTCGCGGCCCTGATCGTCGGTGCCGAGCCAGTTGTACTCGAGATCGCGACAGCCCGTGAGGTGCTTACGCTGCACCACGTCCTTGCACTGCGCCTCGGTCAAGAGCCAGGTCGGCTTCGAAGGTGCGGGCGTCGGCAGATCAAGGTTGTGCGTATCGTAGGAGTAACGAATGAGCGGCCAGACGACGGTACCGCCTTTCGCTGCGATCAGCTTCTGCAAATAGGGATCGCGATAATCAGCGGCCGTCTCGAAGTCGCCGCCAAACGCCGTTTCAGGATAGGTCACAAATGCCGGAAAATAGATGTGTCCGTCGAATTTGATCAGGAACGGCTTGTCATTGGCGATCAGTTCGGCGAACAGCGAGATAAAGAACAGGATCAGGAATATCCAGAGCGACCAGTAGCCGCGCCGGTTCGATTTGAAGTTCTGCCAGCGCCGGCGATTAAGCGGCGACAGGCGGAGCGGGTGGCGCGCCGGCGGCACCGCTTCGCCGAGCGGCGACAATGTCGTGGTCTCGACGGGTTCTGGCGAGGTCAGGACCATCAGGCTTCCCGCGCCTCGAAATCAATCCGCGGATCGATCCACATGTAGGTGAGATCGGAGATCAGATTCACGACGAGGCCGACAAGCGAAAATATGAAGAGCGTGCCGAATACCACGGGATAATCGCGATTGAGTACGCTTTCAAAACCCAGAAGGCCAAGTCCGTCGAGCGAAAAGATGGTTTCGATCAGAAGCGATCCCGAAAAGAAGGCGTGAACAAATGCGCCGGGAAATCCGGCGATGACGATCAGCATTGCATTGCGGAAGACGTGATTGTAAAGCACCTGCCGCTCGCTGCACCCCTTGGCGCGCGCCGTCATCACATACTGTTTTCGGATTTCGTCGAGAAACGAGTTTTTCGTCAGCAGCGTCATCGTAGCGAAGGCACTGAGCGCCATCGAGACGATTGGCAGCGTGAGATGCCAGAAATAGTCGAGGATTTTCCAGTACCAGGGGAACTGGCTCCAGCCATCCGACGTCAGTCCGCGCAACGGGAAGATGCTGAAGAACGATCCGCCGGCGAACAGGATAATCAGCAGGATCGCGAACAGGAATCCAGGGATTGCGAATCCCACAATGATAACCGCGGACGTCCATGTGTCGAACCGTGACCCGTCCTGGACCGCTTTGCGAATTCCGAGCGGAATCGAAATCAGATAGGTCAGCAGCGTCATCCAGATGCCAAGCGACATTGAGACCGGCAGCTTTTCCTTGATAAGCTGGATCACGGTAGTATCGCGGAAATAGCTCTTGCCGAAATCGAAGCGCGAAAAATTCCATACCATCAGCGCGAAACGTTCCGGCGCCGGCTTATCGAAGCCGAATTGCTTTTCAAGATTCTTGATGAAGGCGGGATCGAGTCCCTGAGCACCACGATACTTGGAATTGACCGCATCGGCCGAAGCGCCAACCTGGGCACGCGCGCCGAAGTCGCCGCCGGAGGAGCCGGAAATCCGCGAACTGGCGCCGGTATCCGCGCCGCTAAGCTGCGCGATGACGCGCTCCACCGGACCGCCTGGCGCGAATTGCACCACCACAAACGACACAAACAAGATGCCCAGCAGTGTCGGGATCATCAGCAGAATGCGGCGGGCGATGTATGCGCTCATGTTCTATTTCGCCTGTCCGGACGCGGCCGATTTGGCCGGCACCGACCACCAAATGTCAGGCGCCATGACGCCGAGATATTTTGGAAGGCTCGGCGGATGCCCGAACACATCCCAATAGGCCAGCCGGTGCGAAGCCGAATACCATTGCGGCACCCAGTAACGACCGGCGCGAATGACACGATCAAGCGCGCGCGCGGCGAAAACCAGTTTAGCTCGCGTGTCGGCGGCGATCACCTGCTCCATCAGGGCGTCGATCGCAGGATCGGAGATGCCCGCGAGATTGTTCGAGCCTTTGGTGGCGGCTGCCTGCGATGAAAAGAACGGCCGCAGGGAATCGCCGGGAACGGTCGAGAAGCCGAAGCGATCGATCGCCATGTCGAAATCGAAATCGTCGCGACGCGCCCGGAATTGCACGGGATCGACAAGCCGCAGCGTCGCCTCGATGCCGAGCGTCCCCAGGTTCTTGATATAGGGCATGTGGTGCGCCTGGAATGCCGGCTCATCCAGCAGGAATTCGACGCGAAAGACCTCGCCCTGCGGCGTCAGACGCCTGCCGTCCTTGATGTGGAAACCCGCTTCGTTCAGAAGCTGCACGGCCTTGCGCAGCAGCGTCCGATCCTGTCCCGATCCATCGGATACCGGCGGCACGAACGGCATGCCGAACACCTCGTCCGGCACCTTGCCGCGGAACGGCTCCAGCAACGCGACTTCCTCAGGCGACGGCAACCCAGTGGCCATCAGATCCGAATTCTGGAACGGCGACACCGTCCGCACGTAGGCGCCGTACATGATGGTCTTGTTGGTCCACTCGAAGTCGAAGGCGTTGCCGAGCGCCTCGCGAACGCGGGGGTCCTTGAATTTTTCGCGGCGGGTATTGATGAACCAGCCCTGCGCGCCCGATGGCGTTTCGTCCGGCAGTTGCTCACGCTTCACCCGACCCTCGGTCATCGCCGGGAAGTCATACCGCGTATTCCAGATGCGCGAGGTGAATTCTTCGCGGTACAGATAACTCCGGCCGGTGAAGCCTTCGAACGCCACATCGCGATCGCGATAGAAATCAAATCGCACCGTATCGAAATTATAGCTGCCGCGGCTCACGGGAAGGTCGGCGCCCCACCAGTCCTTGATGCGGTCGAACTCGATGAAGCGATTGGATTCGAATCGTCCAACCTTGTACGGCCCGCTGCCGAGCGGGACATCCATCGTTGATTCCTCGAACGGATGCGCCGTGTAATAGGCTTTCGAAAAGATCGGCATGCCCGCGACGAACGGCGGCACGTCGCGGCCGCGCTTCGCAGAGAAGGTCACTGCCAGAGTTGCATCGTCAACTGCTTCCGCCTTCACCATATCGCGCATCTGCTGCGTGATCAGTGGATGCCCCTTGGTCTTCAGAATCGTCAGCGAAAAGGCGGCATCGTGCGCCGTCAGTTTTTGCCCGTCATGAAACCGGGCCTCGGGCCGCAGGGTGAACCAATAGGTTAATCCGTCAGCCGAGATGCGGACGGTCTTCGCGGCCAGACCATACATCGCATCAGGTTCGTCGCCGGCGCGCGCCATCAGCGCGGTGAACGTGAGTTCCATTCCCACCGCACCCTCCCCCTTCAGAATGAAAGCATTCAGCGAGTTGAAGGTCTGGTAGCTCTGATTATAAATCCGCACGGATGGGATGGTCGAAAACAATCCACCCTTCGGCGCGCCGACGTTGACGTAGTCGAAGTGATGGAAGTCGGCCGGATATTTCAGGTCGCCGAACGCCGACATGCCGTGAGACTCGGCCGTGACATCGATTGCGACCGCGGGGCGAAGCCAGACCGCGGTTGCCGCACCGATCCCGAGACCGATCACCTGCCGGCGGCTGGGCTGCGTCATCCCTGCAAAACTCCTCAAGATCGTTTGCCGATCCTGGCCGCCTTGTCGGCGTCGTACCACCAGAGCGCCGGGAACGCCGCCAGCCCGTATTTCGGCATCTCGGCGGGTCTGCCGAAGCGATCCCAACGGGCAGTCCGGACCTTCGAATAAGTCCATTGCGGCACGACGTAATTATTCCACAACAGAACACGGTCCAGCGCCTTGGTCGCGGCAACGAGGTCGGCACGGTCCTTGGTGAAGATCACGCGCTCGATCAGCTTGTCGATCGCGGGATTCTTGATGCCGACGATATTGCGCGAGCCCGGCATATCAGCCGCATGCGAGCCCCAGAACTCCCGCT
>JAFEFK010000783.1 GCA_018240625.1 Pseudomonadota bacterium | reverse complement strand
GGGCGGCGGGTCGCCAATCGCCCGGCCTCGTTTTCAGGCAGGCGATAGTCCGCAAGCGACTGAGCCGCGGGCGCTGCGAGGGCGCGGAAACTCTGCGGTGGACGATCGATCACCGCAATCGGCACCTCGGAGGCGATCCGCCGCCAGTTTTCCCAGCGATGGAACTGCGCCAGGTTGTCGGCGCCCATGATCCAGACAAAGCGGACGTTGGCGCACCTGCGCCTCAGATAAGTGATGGTATCGATGGTGTAGCGCGTTCCGATGACAGCTTCGAGACAACTCACGTCGATCCGCGGATCCGCCGCCACCGCTTTCGCCGCAGCGGCGCGTTCGCCGAGATCGTGCAGCGCGCGCACATCCTTGAGCGGGTTGCCCGGCGAAATCAGCCACCACACGCGGTCGAGCTTCAGCCGCTTGAGGGCATAAAGGCTGATGGCGCGATGCGCGGCGTGCGGCGGATTGAACGAACCGCCGAGCAGACCGATGCGCATGCCGTCGGAATGAAGCGGGATGGCGCTGGAGGCAACGACTGAACGCGGGTCCAAATCAGTCTCCGCGCAACCGGGCGCATGATCCGCCGAAATGTGTGCGGTTTGGCGACAAGATCATGCGCGTTTGAATAACGTTATGCTCACGGCCGGGTCTGCCCGGTGCCGTGCACGCGATACTTGAAGCTGGTCAGTTGCTCGGCGCCGACGGGACCGCGCGCGTGGAATTTCCCGGTGGCGATTCCGATTTCCGCGCCGAAGCCGAACTCGCCGCCGTCCGCGAACTGTGTCGAGGCATTGTGCAGCACGATCGCCGAGTCGACTTCGTTGAGAAACTTCTCGGCCGTGTTCGAATCGTCCGTCACGATCGCGTCGGTGTGGTGCGAACCATGTTTGTGAATGTGCGCGATCGCATCGCTGATGCCATCGACGACCTTTGCGGCGATAATCGCATCCTCATATTCGGTGTCCCAATCCGCCTCCACCGCAGGCTTCACGCGTACATCCGCGCGTTGCACGGCCGCGTCACCGCGCACTTCGCAGCCCGCATCGATCAGCATTTCGACCAGGGATTTAAGGGTTTTCGGCGCACTTGCACGATCGACCAGCAGCGTTTCCGCCGCGCCGCAGACGCCCGGACGCCTCATCTTGGCGTTCAGCACGATCGACTTCGCCATATCGAGATTGGCGGCACGATCGACGTAAACGTGATTGACGCCTTCGAGATGCGCGAACACCGGCACGCGCGCC
This sequence comes from Pseudomonadota bacterium, assembly GCA_018240625.1. Lineage (GTDB taxonomy): Bacteria > Pseudomonadota > Alphaproteobacteria > Rhizobiales > Xanthobacteraceae > Nitrobacter. The sequence goes on along the minus strand of JAFEFK010000783.1, from coordinate 1,833 downwards.
TCAGCCTCCACGCGAGCGACGAGGCTCTTGCCGCCGCGCGGCACAATCACATCAACGCCGCCGTTCAGCCCGCTCAACAGCAATCCAACCGCGGCGCGATCGCGCGTCGGCACCAGCGTGATCGCCGCTTCAGGCAGGTCGGCTTCGCGAAGACCCTGCACCAGAGATTCGTGAATCGCGCGGCACGAGCGGAAACTGTCGGAGCCACCGCGCAGGATTACGGCGTTTCCGGACTTCAGGCACAGCACGCCGGCGTCGGCGGCCACGTTGGGGCGGCTTTCAAAAATCACGGCGACGACGCCAAGCGGCACGCGCACGCGCTCGATGGTCATGCCATTGGGGCGCTGCCAGCGTTCGGTGACTTTGCCCACGGGATCGTCGATGTCGCGCACCACCTTGATGCCATCGGCCATCGCATCGATACGCGCTTGTGTCAGCGTGAGCCGATCGACGAACGCGGACGTCGCACCGCTGGCGCGCGCCTCGGCGACATCCTCGGCATTGGCCTTGAGGATCGCAGCCGCGTTGGCGCGGATCGCCTGCGCCATCGCATCGAGCGCCTGATTTTTTTGCGCCGCGGATGCAACCCCGAGCACGCGCGCAGCCGCGCGGGCTTGCTGCGCAAGATCGCTCATCAGGGCCGGCAAATCGTCGGAGGCGTCGATAGCCTTCAAAGGGGCGGTCATAGCGGTTCCAAATTCTCTTAAGGCCATGTCCTAGCACAGAAATTTACGCCCGGCGAGGCATGGGCCGGCAGACCAGCCCTTCCGTTGCGAAATGATGCGGCAAACCTAGGGCAAGCGCTCGTCCCGCAAATAGTGCTGCGGCAGAACTAAGGCAACTCGGCCATTGGCCGAGCAAGCCGAAAAATGCCCCCACGCGCCCGGCAAACCCATGACCGGATTCGCCGCCATCATGACGCGGTCCTTGTCCCCTCCTCCGCTGCCGCGTTGACGAGCCAGCATCCGGCGGAGGCCATGACGAGTCCCGCGATGATGAGCGGACCGGGGCGTTCGCCGAGCAGCGCCCACGCCAACACAGCGACCGTGCCGGGGACGAGATAGAAGTTCGCGCTGACGCGCGCGACCGTGCCACGAACCAGCAACATCGAATACAGCGCCATGCCGCCGAGCGACACCATCAGCGTATTCCACGCGACCGCGGCGATGGCGGTGTCCGTCCACTCCGCGCGCGGCGTCTCCAGCAAGGCCGCGCCAAGCGACGCGAACATCGCTGCGGACACAAATTGCGCGGTCGCGCCCGCAAGCAGCGGCACGCCGCGGCAAAACCGGCCGAAGTATAACGTTCCGGCAACCAGACCCACCACGCCGACAAAAGCCAGCACCAGTCCATGCAGCCGCGCGGCGCTGGAGAACGCGGCCTCGCCGACGACAAGGCCGACGCCGGCCATGCCCAGCACCAGTCCAAGCCATTGCGCCGCGCGCAGCCGCTCCTGCAACAGTACGACGCCGCAGATAGCGGTGAGCAACGGCGTCAGCGATTGCACCAGCGCGATCTGCGCCGCCGGCGTCGTCGTCAGCGCGACATGCGGCGCCATCAGCCCGGCCGCATTGAGCAGCGCACCCGCCACCGCGCAATGAAACCAGCGTCCACCGGCCAGCGGCTGCCACGACCGGCGCAGCACCGTCATCACAGTCACCAGCACGAGCGCGCAGGCATCGAGCCGGATCGCGACAAACAGCAAGGGCGAGAGATGCCGCAGCCCGGCCTTCGCCGTGACGAAGGACGAACTCCACAGCAGCACGAACAGGAAGGGAGCAGCGAGCACCAGCCCTCCGGCCCGAGGGCGGATATCCATGTAAAGCCCTTTCC
>JAFEFK010000782.1 GCA_018240625.1 Pseudomonadota bacterium | reverse complement strand
TCTTGATGCGTCCATCGGCCACAGCGACCGACAGCGCCAGAGGAATGGATGCCGCGGACGTATTGCCGTGCAGATCGACCGTCAGCACAACTTTCTGCGGCGCAATATGCAATTTGTGCGCGGATGCATCGATAATCCGTTTGTTGGCCTGATGCGGAACGAACCAGTCGATATCATCAGCACCCGTTCCCGTCGCCTTGAACGCATCGACGATGACATCGGTAATCATGCCAACCGCATGCTTGAACACTTCGCGGCCTTCCATTCGCAGATGACCTACGGTCTGGGTCGAGGAAGGTCCGCCATCGACATACAGCTTCGATTTGTGACGGCCGTCGGAGCGCAGATGCGTGGTCAGGATACCGCGATCCGCAGATGCGCCCGGTTGCTCCTGCGCTTCCAGCACGACGGCGCCGGCACCGTCGCCGAACAGCACGCAGGTCCCGCGATCGGTCCAGTCCAGAATGCGCGAGAACGTCTCGGCACCTATTACCAGCGCGCGCTTGAATGCGCCGGTCCGCAAAAAATTATCCGCGGTCGCCAGCGCAAACACGAACCCGGAGCAGACCGCCTGGAGATCGAATGCGGCACCGTGATTAATGCCGAGTCCGTTTTGAACGGCGACCGCCGTCGCCGGGAATGTGTTGTCGGGCGTCGACGTCGCCAGCACGATCAGGTCGATCGACTGCGCATCGATACCGGCATGAGCAAGCGCAGCCTTCGCAGCATGGAGGGCGAGATGCGACGTGAACTCCCCCTCGGCGGCAATGTGGCGTTGACGGATACCGGTGCGCTGGACAATCCACTCGTCCGAGGTATCGATCCTTGCGGCCAATTCGGCATTGGTCAGTACCTTTTGCGGCAGATAGGAGCCGCAGCCGAGGACGACCGAACGTATCGCAGTCAAGAGACAGCGTCCTGCACGGCCGGCGCCGAAGCAAGGGCCTGACCGTCGCGGTTGAGCGTTTGGTTGATCTTGGTAAGGAGATCGTAGCGGGCCATGTCATAGCCAACATCGATGGCGTAGGCAAAGCCGTCCGGGGTCGCGTCGCCATGGCTTTTGACGACGATGCCGTTGAGGCCAAGGAAAACCCCGCCGTTGGATCTGTTCGGGTCAAGCTTGTCCCTGAGCGCCCGGAAAGCGTTCTTGGCAAACAGATAGCCGATCTTCGAACGCCAGGTCCGCGACATCGCCGAACGGAGAAATTCGGTCATCTGCCGCGCCGTGCCTTCGGCGACCTTGATGGCGATATTGCCACTGAAGCCTTCGGTGACGATGACGTCAGCCGCGCCCTTGCCGATGCCGCCGCCTTCAACGAAACCGATGAAATTCAGCTGCGGCAGATTTGCTGCGCGCAGCAGCTCGGCCGCCTCGCGGATCTCTTCACGACCCTTCATTTCCTCGGTGCCGATGTTCAGAAGGCCGACTGTGGGCCGTTCCAGATTGAACAGCACGCTGGCCATGGCGCAGCCCATCAGGGCCAGCGCCTGGAGATGCTGGGCATCGCCGCCGATCGTCGCGCCGACATCGAGAATTACCGACTCGCCACGCGCGGTCGGCCAGATCGCCGCAATACCGGGGCGTTC
>JAFEFK010000781.1 GCA_018240625.1 Pseudomonadota bacterium | reverse complement strand
GGCTCCATGAACTACTGGCTCGTGAAATCCGAACCATCGTCCTGGTCGTGGGACCAGCAGGTTGCGAAGGGCGCCAAGGGCGAGGCCTGGACCGGCGTGCGTAATTTCACCGCGCGTCAGAATCTCGTCGCCATGAAGAAGGGCGATAAGGCGTTCTTCTACCATTCCAACGAAGGCAAGGAGATCGTTGGGATCGTCGAAGTCATCCGTGAAGCCTATCCCGATCCGACGGATAAAACCGGGAAATTCGTCTGCGTCGATATCAAGGCGGATAAACCGCTGAAGACGCCGGTAACGATGGCCGCCATCAAGGCCGACAAGAAGTTCGCCGACATGGCGCTCGTGAAGTACTCGCGGCTGTCGGTGCAGCCCGTCACGCCGGACGAATGGAAGGCCGTCTGCAAGATGGGTGGAATGTGACGTCATCGGTCGATATGGCGAGGAGCTTGCCTCCCCCTGAAAGGGGGAGGTCGGCGCGTGTTCCGCGCCGGGTGGGGGGCAATTGAGAGCGACGCAAAGGCAGCAGACCCCCTCCCTGACCCTCCCCCTTTCAGGGGGAGGGAGACAAGCCGACCACGCCGCCTTCATTCGCGCCAACACGCGGTTGCAGCCCGTTCCGCTGACGCCGGAAATCTCGCTGTATCTCGCCGATGAAACCGTTTCGATCTGGACCAAGACCGAAGACGAACTCGGCGAGATGGGTTTGCCGCCACCGTTCTGGGCTTTTGCCTGGGCCGGCGGACAGGCGCTCGCGCGCTATCTGCTCGATCATCCGACGCTTGTTGCGGGCAAGACCGTCCTCGATCTGGCGGCCGGATCCGGGCTTGTTGGTATCGCGGCGACGATGGCGGGCGCACAAACCGTTACGGCGTCTGATATCGACGCCTTTGCTTGCGTCGCGGTTTGCGTTAACGCACAAGCCAACAACGTGCATCTCAGCGTGCGCGACGACGACCTGCTGGCGGCGATCGCCAGCGAGCGATGGGACGTCATTGCCGCTGGCGATATCTTCTTTGAAAAGGAGACGGCGGAACGCGCCTTTGCGTTTCTCGCAAGCCATGCGGCGCGCGGTACGACCGTGCTGATCGGCGATCCCGGCCGCAGCTTCTTGCCAAAGGAGAAGCTGAGAAAAATCGCGGACTACAGCGTGCCGGTCACGCGCGAGCTGGAAGATATGGAGATCAAGAAAACGGCGGTGTGGGTGTTGCGATAATACATCCGTTCATTCCCGCGACAGCGGGAATCCAGAACCACAAGAAAATCAGCAATCTTGGTCCCCGCTCCCGTGCGCAATTGCGCACTAGGCGGGGACGAACGGATAGCAGGCTACGCCGCCGCGGCCACCACCTGCGCCAAAAGCTGCTCGCGCTTCGACTGTGAGCGGTAGCCTTTCATGGTCGCCGCGAAGCGTTCGAGAATGCCATCCTCGAATGCGGTGACGATGGTGTCATGCACGTAACTCTTGCGGCAGATCGCGGGCGTATTCGACAGTTCATCGGCCGCGGCGCGCACCGCTTGCAGCACCTGCTTGCGGCGGCCGCGCTCGCTTGTGGCGGGCGTGATCCGCGACAGCGATTCCAGCACGACAGCCGATGCCATTAGCGTGCGAAAATCCTTCAGCGAAATCTTGATGCCGGCGATCTCCCGCAGGAACGCGTTGACCTGCGCGGTGCTGACGGCACGAACGGTTCCCGAATTGTCGCGATACTGGAACATCCGCTTGCCGGGCACGCCGCGCAAAATACCGATGGCGCGCACGAGTTTGGCCGCGTCGCATTCCTTGCGCACGGCCTTGCCGCCCTTGGCCTTGAACGTCAGCACGATATTGTCGTCATCGATCGTGACGTTGGATTTCAGCAATGTGGTGGCACCGCGCGTGCCATTCAGCCGCGCATAGGATTCGTTGCCAGGGCGAATAGCGGTGCGCGCAATCAGTTCGATCACAGCGGACAGTGCGAATTCGCGCGTCGGCGCGTCGCCGGCCAGATGCATCGATACGTTGCGCCGAATTTTTGGCAGCGCGGCCACAAGCTTGGAGAGCCGATGCGCCTTGCGCTGCTCGCGCACCTTCTCCCAGTCGGCGTGATAACGGTATTGCAGCCGCCCGGCCGCGTCGACACCTACCGCCTGCAGATGCGTGGCGGGATCGGGCGAATACCGCACCTCGACATAGGCCGGCGGCATCGCCATCGAATTCAGCCGCTTGATGGTGCCCACATGCCTGATCTGGGTGCCATTGGCGCGAACAAATGAATAGGCCTTGCCCCGCTTGATGCGGCGGATCGTCAGTTCGGTCTGATCGCCGAGCTTCAGCCCCAGTTCCCGCGCGAGCGCTTCCACTGAAGTCGGGGCCGCCACGGGTGCAACGATGGGATCGGCGGAAACGGGCCGAACAGCCTCGAAATTCTGCTGATCCATCATGACTTTACGCGCCTCACTCTGGCCTGCCTGCTTTAAATGCCTGTTATTGGATTTTTGTTCCGGCTGTACCGCCGGCTTCGAGGGGGCCATTTAGGCGGTCACGGCGGCGTGCGCTAGTCCAGCATGGGGGTTTGACGGTTCTTGGTTACCGTTATTCATGGGAATGACAGCCATGCCAGCGGTTTTCGGCCCTCAAAAACGCGATCGTGAACGGCCATGAACCGCTGACCGGATCGGCGTCCGGCCGAAAATAACCGACCAAGGTCGGAGTGCTAACGGCTTGTCGCCATACCGCACTGCGGCGCATAGTTGTTGCAATAATGAAGACGGGCTGCCCGTGATCCGGGCACGGCCCAACGCGGTGGAGGAAAGAGGATGTCCGACAAGATTCACGATGTGAGCCCGGATTGGGCGAGGCGCGCCTTTATCGACGAGGCCAGGTATAACGAGATGTACGCGCGCTCGGTTGGAGATCCGAACGGGTTCTGGGCCGAACAGGGCAAGCGGGTCGACTGG
>JAFEFK010000780.1 GCA_018240625.1 Pseudomonadota bacterium | reverse complement strand
CGGTTTGCCCGAGCCAACTTATGATTTCTGTCCACGTCATCTAACGATCCCCAGATCAGACCTTCAGACTATTGCTAAGTACCAACATGGCCCGCATTCGGACACTTCACACCACCCCCTTCTCCCGCAATCCAAGAATCTTCGCCGCCGAATAGCCGACGCTCGCCAGCACCTCGTCGGTATGCTCGCCCAATAGCGGCGCGCGGGTGCGGATCTCGCCGGGCGTTTCCGACAGATAGACGGGACTGCGCGGCACCGGCGCGGCCACGCGCGTGCCGGGATAATCGACCGGCTGCAGATAGCCCGTCGCCACCACGTGCTCGTCGTCGAGCGCCTGCTGCAGCGACAGCACGGGGCCTGCGGGAATGCGCGCGGCTTCCAGCGCGGCGATCGCCTCCGCGGTCGTGCGTTCGGCGCACCATTCGCGCATCCGCGCGCTGATCAGCACGGCGTTGTCGCCGCGCGCCAGATCGTCCTTGAACCGCGGATCGTTCAGCCAGAACTCGGCGTTGCCCATCAGTTTCGCCCAGCGCACGAACAACGGCTGTCCCACCACGGCGATCAGCACAAAGCCGTCTTTCGTGGGAAGGATATCGCTCGGCGCGGAGGTCTGGCCGCGGTTGGCGGTCGGCACGCGATCCGCCTTGATGACGGCCTGCTCGATCAGCGCCGGCCCCATCATGTTGAGCGCGGTGCGCAACAGCGCACCTTCCACGATCTGGCCGCGTCCGGTGCGACTGCGTTCCATCAGCGCAGCCAGCGTGCCGAAGGCAAGGCCGAGCGCCGTGCCGAAATCCACGTAAGGCACCGAGGCGCGATAGGGCTGGCCCAGTTCGCCCGTCATGTAGACCGCGCCCGACATCGCCTGCCCGATGCTGTCGAAGCCGACGCGTTCGGCATAAGGACCGGTCGCACCGAAGGCCGACGCGGTCGCGAGAATGATATTGTCCTTGGTGGCTCGAAGACTGTCGTAGTCGAGCTGCATCGCTTTCAGCGTCGGCGCCGGCAGGTTCGCGATCACCACATCGGCGGTGGCGACCAGACGGCGGACGACCGCGGCGCCCTCTGGCGTCATCGGATCCAGCGTCACGGATTTCTTGTTGCGGTTCATCTGCAAAAATAAACCGCCCTCACCCGACTCGGACACCGGCGCAACGAAGCGATCCTCGCCGCCGCTGCGTTTTTCGATGCGGATGACCTCGGCGCCGTAATCGGCGAGCAACGCGCCGCAGTAGGGGCCCGCGATGTAACGGCCGAAATCCAGGACGCGAACGCCCGCGAGCACCTGCGACAAATCCGTTTCCTCCGGCTATTCCCCGCGCGCAACCGCGCACGGCCATTCAGAACACGTTAGAGAACCTAGGAAACGGTGTCCATGTCGGTAGCGCGAGCGAGAACCCCGGTCGCTCGCAGCGCGTGGCGTGATATAATGCTCTGGCAACAACGCGGGGGCGCTTGTAATGCAGAGACGGACCGATAGTCCACGGCGGCGGTTTGCAGCGCTCGCGATCTGTTCATTCGCCGCCGCTGCCGCGGTCGTCCTCGCCTTTCAGCCATCCATTG
>JAFEFK010000077.1 GCA_018240625.1 Pseudomonadota bacterium | reverse complement strand
CGATGACCATGGAACGGCCGCCGGTCTTCTCCGCGTTGAGCGCGAATTCGCGCGCCACGGTGACGATCTGCTCGCGCGGGACGCCGGTGATCTTCTCTGCCCATGCGGGGGTATAAGGCTGGACCTCTTCGTAGGTTTTGCCGAGATGATCGCCCCCGAAGCCGCGATCGACGCCGTAATTGGCGAGGAACAGGTCGTAGACGGACGCCACCAGCGCCTCACCGTCCTTGAGCTCGATGCGCCTGGCCGGCACCTTGCGCGTCAGCACGTCGGGGTGATCGGTACCCTGGAAATGATCGTGCTCGCGATTGCCGAAATAAGGGAAAGCGACATCGGCCAATTCGTCTCGGGTATCGGCAAGCGAGAGCCGAAGCCGGGTGTCGCCGCTCTTTGAGTCCCGCTCTTCCAGATTCCATTTGCCCTGTTCGCCCCAGCGGAAGCCGACCGAACCGTTTGGCACCACGATCTCGCCGGTTGTCTCGTCATAGGCGACCGTCTTCCATTCGGGATTGTTGGTCTCACCGAGCGATGTGGTAAAATCCGAGGCGCGCACGAACCGCTCAGGCACGAGCCGGCCCTCGGACTTCACCAGCCGCACCAGAAACGGCATGTCCGTATACTGACGCGCGTAGTCGTTGAAATATTTGGTCTGCCGCTCGACGTGAAATTCCTTGAGGATGACGTGGCCCATGGCCATGGCCAGCGCGGCGTCGGTGCCCTGCTTGGGCGAAATCCAAAGGTCGGCGAACTTCGAGGCTTCCGAATAGTCCGGGCTGATCACGACGCTCTTGGCGCCCTTGTATCGGACCTCGGTATAGAAATGCGCATCCGGCGTGCGCGTCTGCGGCACGTTCGATCCCCACAGGATCAGGAATCCGGAATTGTACCAGTCCGCACTTTCCGGCACGTCGGTCTGCTCGCCCCAGGTCTGAGGCGAGGCTGGCGGCAAGTCGCAGTACCAGTCGTAGAACGACATGCAGACGCCGCCGAGCAGCGACAGATAGCGCGCGCCGGCCGCGTAGCTTACCATCGACATCGCCGGAATCGGCGAGAAGCCGAACACGCGGTCGGGACCGTAGGTCCTGGCGGTGTAGGCGTTGGCCGACGCCACGATCTCATTGACCTCGGCCCAACTGGCGCGAACGAAACCGCCGAGACCGCGCTTGCGCACGTAGGACGCCCGCTTCTTCGGATCCTCGACGATCGACTTCCACGCCGCCACCGGCGTCATCAGCACGCGCGCCTCGCGCCACAGCTTCAGCAGCCGCGAGCGCACCAGCGGATATTTCACGCGATTGCCGGAATAGAGATACCAGCTATAGCTCGCGCCGCGCGCGCAACCGCGCGGTTCGTGATTGGGAAGATCAGGCCGCGTGCGCGGATAATCGGTCTGCTGGGTTTCCCACGTGACGATTCCTCCCTTGACATAGACCTTCCACGAGCAGGAGCCCGTGCAGTTCACGCCATGCGTCGACCGTACGATCTTGTCGTGCTGCCAGCGCTTGCGGTAGCCGTCCTCCCAGGAGCGGTCCTCGGTCGTGGTGATGCCATGGCCACCGGAAAATTCCGCCTTGGACCGCGCGAAGAACGACAGCCTGTCCAGAAAATGACTCAACGTTCGTCTCCTTATTTTATTCGGCCGGCTGGATGGCAGGCGGGATCGGGCCGGCGCGTTCGATGTCGTGGAGCACGCCGCCCCTGCGGGTGTAGACGGCCCAGGTGACGACGACGCAGATCACGTAGTAGATGAAGAAGCACCACAGCGCCGCCTGCACACCGCCGGTGAGATCGATCGAGGTTCCGTAGGATTTCGGGATGAAGAACGCGCCGAAGGCTGCGATCGCCGACGTGAAGCCGGTGATCGCGGCGGACTCCTTTTCGGCCTGCCGCTGGCGGGCCGCCGCGTCGGCCGTCGGCATCAGCCGATCCATTTCCCGGCGCATGATGTTCGGGATCATCTGGAAGGTCGACGCATTGCCGACGCCGGTTGCGAAGAACAGCACCAGGAACATCGCAAAGAAGCCCCAGAACGCACCCGGCTGATCCTTGATGCCGAGGAAATAGAGAATCCCGATCACGCCGGCCATCATCAGGACGAACACCCACAGCGTGACGCGGCCGCCGCCCCATTTGTCGGAAATCCATCCGGTGGCCGAGCGCGAGAGCGCGCCGACGAGAGGCCCGATGAAGGCGAATTGCAGCACGTCCACCGACGGAAATTGGGTCTTCGCCAGCAGCGGGAAGCCTGCGGAGTAGCCGATGAAGGAGCCGAAAGTCCCGGTATAGAGCCAGCACATGATCCAGTTGTGCTTGCGCTGGAAAATGACTGACTGATCCGAGAACGAGGCCTTGGCGGATGCGATATCGTTCATGCCGAACCAGGCGGCGAACGCGCTGGCCGCGATGAAGGGCACCCAGATGAAGCCGGCATTTTGCAGCCAGAGCGGCGCCTTCTGCGTTCCGCTCGCAACCATCGTCGGATCGCCGCCGAACCAGCCGAATACGCCGGCGGTAATGACAAGAGGTACGACGAACTGCACCACGCTGACGCCGAGATTGCCAAGACCGGCATTGAGCGCGAGCGCGTTGCCTTTCTCCGCGCGCGGGAAGAAGAAGGAGATATTGGACATCGAGGAGGCGAAATTGCCGCCGCCGAAACCGCACATCAATGCCAGCGCCAGGAACACCGGATACGGCGTTGCTGGATTCTGCACGGCGTAGCCGATGCCGACCGCGGGAATCATCAGCGACCAGGTTGCGAGCGTGGTCCAGAGACGCCCGCCGAAAATCGGCACCATGAAGGAGTAGAAAATGCGCAATATCGCGCCGGAGATGCCGGGCAAT
>JAFEFK010000779.1 GCA_018240625.1 Pseudomonadota bacterium | reverse complement strand
GTTCCAATTCATAGAGAGATGACTCTTTCGGATTCGCTCTGCCGGCTAGAGCAAATTTGATATGGTTTCTCAGGTACCTTCGCCGACTTGTCTCCGGCATTGCCGGTTTCGGATAATTCGGAAACTTGTCCAGCACCTGATTCAAAATTGGTTCCGAAAGAACGATCGATTCAAAGTATTTGGCCGTCGCGTCGTCAAATTTTCCTACGTAAGAAATGCTGCTGAACGTCTTGGGTGGACTCACGAAATAGGTAATCGCGCCTGCCAGGACGGTTACGAGCGCAATGAGCTTCCACGCGCGCAGGACAGGCGGAATGGCATCGAGAAGCACTCCCCAATAATCCGGATCATGGTCGTCGGGGTCGCGTATGTCCATTTCAGGATTGGAGTGCATATCCATGCCAAAAGCCCTTCTGCCACAACCAATAAAATGTGAGTTGACACCTTAGTCTGTGTCGACACTCGCTCAAATCGTACCTTCGTCTTGTCATACAATTTCACTGCGAGCGGCTTCAATCGCTCCCTGGAAGGCAGCCTCAGTCTCTGCTATCGCTGCTGCGAGCGAGAACGTGCGCCAATAGGCGTCCCGCGCGCGTCGGCCCATGTCGTTCAACTGTTCGCGCGGCATCTGCGACAGTCGCACCATCGCATCCGCCATCGCATCCACGTTGTCGGACGGTACCGCAATGCCGGCGCCCGCGGTCGTGACGAACTCCGCCGCCTCTCCCTCGACTCCGATCAGGATCGGCTTGCCCATCGCCATGTAGAATTGCGTTTTCTGAGGAATGGTGATCCTGAACAGCGGATCGTTCCACAGATGCAGCACCAGAACATCTGCCGCCGCGAACACGTCTCCGATCATTTTTCGCGGCACGCCCGGCGCGATCCGCACGTTCTCCGCACCCAACTGATGCACCAGTTGCTTCAGATTATCGCTTTCAATGCCATCCCCGATTAGCAGTAACTGCAAGTCAGGAGCGCGCTGCCGCGCGAGATGCGCCGCACGTACTAGAACGTCCAGTCCCTGCACACGTCCGAGATTTCCGCCGTACACGATATTGAATTTGCCTTCGAAACCATAGGGCGCGAGGTCGGCAAGGCCCGCCGGCGCCGCAGCGAGTTCGTCAGCCCAGTTGTAGATAACCGAGACCTTGTCTGACGGAACACCGCGTTCAATCAGACGTGTCTTGATACCGTTCGATTGTGCCAGAATTCCGGCCGCGCGCCGGTAAACGAAATTACATATCAGATTCAGGATTTTCTCCATTTTCCGCGTGCCGGCCATGCCCGACTTCACCACCGAATCCGGCCACAGGTCCTGGATATCGATCAGGAACGGGCGCCGCGACAGCCAACCGGCAAAGATCGCCGCGAGCCCTCCCGTGATCGGAGGGTAACAATAGACAACGTCGAAGCGGCGCGCGCGAAACATCGCGAACAACGCGGCGCTCGCCATGAAGGAGAAATAGTTCAGGATACGGCCGACACTCGAACTAGTGTGGCTTGGGTAGAGCGGCACGCGGTGAACGACAATCCCGTCCCAAATCTCACGCTTGTAGAGTCCGACGCGATATCCCGGATAGGTCTTTCCGGTCGGATAGTTCGGAAAGCCGGTGACCACTTCGATCTGATGCCCACGCTCGGCAAACACCTTGGCGAACACGACGCCCTTGACAATCGGTTCGGGCTCGAACCACTGGGTGATGTAAAGTATTCGCATCGTCATCAGTCGTACTTGCGCCAGACCACGCGGTTCACGTAGTCCGTGTAGCTGTGGATGATCCGCACAACTTTGTCGGAAACGTTCGGAGCCGCGTAATCGCCAACCAGCCGTAGCCTACGCTGCTCGCCGGCCGACTGATCCGCGAGGATGGCAAGTCCTTGCCGGACGCGTTCGCTATCGAGACCGACCATCATGACGGCGGCCTCCTCCATACCTTCGGGACGCTCATGCGTTTCGCGCAAATTCAGTGCCGGAAAATTCAGAATTGACGATTCTTCGCTGATCGTGCCGCTGTCGGACAATACCGCACGGGCCGACATTTGCAGCTTGACGTAATCCGAAAATCCGAGCGGCTTGAGCAGCCGAACGCCTGAATGAAACGCAACCCGGTCTTCGTCGATACGCTTTCGAGTTCGCGGATGAGTCGAGACGATCACCGGTAGCCCATGATCCTCGGCAACCGCATTGAGCACGGCAACCAACTTCGCGAAGGCAGACGGCGTCTCGATGTTTTCCTCGCGATGCGCACTGACGACAAAATAATTTTCCGCCGAAAGATTCAACCGCACCAAGACATCGGAGGCATCGATCCTCGGCCGATAATGCGTCAGCACCTCGAACATCGGACTTCCGGTCTTGATGACCAGGTCCGGCGGCAGACCCTCGCGCAGGAGATATTCGCGCGCGATCGTGCTGTAGGTCAGATTGACGTCGGCCGTGTGATCGACAATGCGGCGATTGATTTCTTCCGGCACCCGCTGGTCGAAACAGCGATTACCTGCTTCCATGTGAAACACTGGAATACGGCGGCGCTTTGCCGGAATAACGGCGAGGCAGCTATTGGTATCGCCAAGCACGAGCATTGCGTCAGCCTTTACGTCGGCAAACACACGATCGACGTTGGCAATGACGTTTCCGATCGTCTGCGCCGCGCTCGATCCGGCGCTGTCAAGAAAATGATCCGGCTTCCGAATACCAAGATCTTCGAAAAATATCTGGTTGAGCTCGTAGTCGTAGTTCTGGCCGGTGTGAACCAGGATATGATCGCAATACTGATCAAGCCGGGCAATCACGCGGGATAGCCTAATAATTTCCGGCCGCGTTCCGACGACCGTAACAACCCTGAGCTTTTTCACGCAATAACCTTCATGGCAATCGTGTCCGGGCGGGACCGGTCGAAGATTTCATTGGCCCACAGCATCACGATCAGTTCATCGTCTCCGACATTCGTGATGTCATGCGCCCAGCCCGGAACGGTTTCAACGATCTGGCCCTCGCCGCCCTGAACGAAAATGTCATGGCGCTCGTTGGTTTCGATATGACGAAAGCCGAATCGCGCCTTGCCGCGAATCACGATGAATTTCTCGGTCTTCGTATGATGATAGTGCTCTCCTCGCGTGATGCCCGGGTACGCCGTGAAATACGAAAACTGGCCGCAGTCCGGCGTTTTTAGCACTTCCGAGAACGTGCCGCGCTGATCACCATAACGCGGCACCGTGTAGGCGAACGATTCCGCGGGAAGATAACTGACATAGGTGGAATACAGCGCCCGTATCAGGCCAACGCCGACCGGCGGACTAATCAGCGAGGAGCGACTTTCTGCAAAGTTGCGGATCGAGTCGGAAACCGCGCCGACCGTCGTCTCGTAGACCGGCGACACATCGACGAACTCAGCCGGAGGCGGCGGCATCTCAAGGCATTTGATGAACGCCTCGACGACATCGTCGATATAGACCAGCCGCAGCGCAGCCGCCGGATCGTTGACGCTGATCGGAAGGCCCCGCGTGACGTTATGGCAGAACGTCGCAACGGCGGAGTTGTAATTCGGACGAGCCCATTTGCCGAACACGTTCGTCAACCGGAAAATGTAGACCTTCGCTCCGGTCTCCTGGCCATAACGGCGCAATCGCTCTTCCGCGGCGAGCTTGCTGCGCCCGTAGGGATTATCAAGTGCGGCCTGGGTCGACGAGGACATCACCACTGGCGCGGAGCGGCCGCTCGCGGCCAGCGCGGTGCAGAGCCGATCGGTGAATCCGGCGTTACCGGACAGGAAGTCCGCTTCGGTCTTCGGACGATTCACGCCCGCAAGATGAAAGATGAAATCGCCGGATGACACCGCATCGGCGAGCTGTTCGGAAGTTGTTTCGCGCGTGATACGCACGATGTCGGAATGGCCGAGTTCGCGCAGCCGGATGCGAAGGTTCGTGCCGATGAAGCCGTCGGCGCCCGTGATGACGATTTTCATGGCTTCAATCGTCCATCACGACGTTATCGCCACGTGCAATGCGTTGCACGAGATCGAGCTTGAGAAGAAGTTGCTTCATGCCGGCTTCATCGAGCTGCATGGTATTGTGGGAATTGTAGTCGTGCTCGGAACTGATGCGCCGCTCCCCCTCCTCCATGAACTTCGTGTAGTTCAGATCGCGACCGTCGGCAGGAACGCGGTAATAGTCACCGCGATCCTCGGCGTGACTCATTTCCTCGCGGCTCAACAGCGTTTCGTAAAGTTTTTCGCCATGCCGGGTTCCGATCTCGAGAATCGGATGGTCCGGCTTGCCCATCAGCGACACCAGCGCCCGCGCCAGTACCGCGACCGTCGCCGCCGGTGCCTTCTGCACGAAGATATCGCCGTTGTTGCCATGGACGAATGCGTGCAGAACCAGTTCGACGGATTCATCCAGCGTCATCATGAACCGCGTCATGGCCGGATCCGTCATCGTGATCGGCGTGCCAGCCATGATCTGCTCGACAAACAGCGGAATCACCGATCCGCGCGATGCCATGACATTGCCATAGCGCGTGCCGCAAATCACGGTCGTTTCCAGATTGCGCGAGGTAGCAACCATGACTTTTTCCATCATCGCCTTGGATATGCCCATGGCGTTGATAGGATATACAGCCTTGTCGGTGCTCAGACAGACGACACGCTTCACGCCCGAGGCGATCGCGGCTTCGAGCACATTTTCGGTTCCGAGCACATTGGTCCGCACCGCTTCCATCGGATGGAACTCGCAGGAAGGAACCTGCTTTAGTGCGGCCGCATGAAAGCAGTAATTGCCACCGCGCACGGCAGTACTCCCGCTGCGGAAATCTAGGACATCGCCGATATAAAACTTAAGCTTTGGATCCGGATATCGCTTGCGGCGATCGTCC
>JAFEFK010000778.1 GCA_018240625.1 Pseudomonadota bacterium | reverse complement strand
TCACGTCGGCCAGCATTTTCTGACCAAGCGGTGCCAAAGCGCGTTCCCACAGCTCGCGGGCGGTTTCGCCCTTCTTCACAAAGCACCATTCTTGGGCGGCGATCGCGCCGGCATCCATGCGGTCAGCGAGATGGTAGACGGTGCCGCCGGCGATTGGATCTTGCGCGCGAATGGTCCATTCCACCGCCGCGATGCCGCGATGACGCGGCAGCAGCGACGGGTGATAGCCGATCCCGCCCATGCGGGCCACGGCGAGGGCCTCCTTGCTGATACGGGCGTGACTGTGGGCCGTGACAATCAGATCGCTGCCAGGCGCGATTTCACCGGCGACCACGAGCTTGGGGTTGGCCTGGACCACGACCTCGATTCCGGCGGCCCGGGCGGCGGACGCAAGCCTGTCCTCGGCTTCGGCGACTACGACCCTGATGACATCGACGCCGTGCTTTCGCAGCATGTCGAGAGTCGTCACGCCAAAGTGGCGGGAGCCGACAAGCGTAATCCGCATGATCATTCTTTCCGTTTCAGTAAGGCCGGACCCGCCGGGTCGGGCGGCCTGCGCGGCTGAGACAGATGTAGCAACATCCTGTCCGCTCCGTCGATACGGGTAGGCCCGGTAATCCCCAGCGGCGAAGCGCGCTCATTCAATGATTTGGCCCAAAGTCGTCTGGCGCCTGTCCCGGAGTTGCGACAAGATTTTATGCATAAGGCTCGCCGAGGAAGAAAAAGAAGCCGTACCAGGAGAGGAGCAAAGATCATGCTTGCGGTTATCGAAGGTCATCCCAACGTCGATGCAGTGGTTTTCTACGTGGTCGCTTCGGTCGTATTCGCGCTGTCGCTCTATTTGTATCATCGGCGCCCGACGTAGCCGCGCTCGAGCCATCTGCTGCATGGCCAAGATGACCGGGCTTCCGTCAGCTCTTGGCCGGAAGCGGTGAAAATTTGAACCGGATTGCATGTTGGTGCGACAGTTGTGTCGCGCACCGCAACCGCGTCGACGACCGGATCCTCGTGAGAAAAATTGCACTCGCATTCGCAATGTCCGGCATTCTTGCATGTCCGGCTTTTGCAGCGTGTCATGAGCCCGAAACGGGCTCCAAGGACATCCCCTTATTCTCGCCGCCACTCAGCGAAGTTGTTGTCGGGTCGGGACGGCTTCAATTTTATTCCGCGCCCAACGCAAACTGCGCGATGAAAGGCGTCTTCGTTACCCCAAAAGACGAGGTGATCGCATATGCGGAATCCAATGATGGATGGTCCTCAGTCACATACGCAAATCCAAAAACGGGAAACACCGTGTCCGGCTGGGTGAAGTCCTCGCGTCTCAAGCAGACTGGCACGGTCGGCCCGAAGCGGTAAGATTGCCGGCACAATAGTTCAGTCGGCGAATTATTGACGCGGAGCTTGAACCTGCATGACTATTTCGTTCACAAATGAACGTGGGGAATTTCGGCTCAAGCCCTCGGCCGCTCGAATGTCCGCGCAATGACAACATCCAAAGGCCAGCGATGGTTACGTTGGGGTATCGACATTGCACGGAGTAAAAAATGCGATAAGCTGCGGCGTTTCGACACGGTTATTTAGAGAACTTAATACTAGCGACATTTCTAGGCAGTGAGCCTGAAGATCCGCCGTATGGACGTTTTGCGTTGCGCTCCAATCACCAATGATAGAGCCAATTCTGCGGCGCATTCAAAAAACGCAGCGAGCCAATCGTGCATCGGTTCTATGGCTGAACAGTTTCTCCGCGGCGCAAACTCGCGATTTCAACCCAGGGGGTAACGATGACCAAGATCGTGACTATCCAATTCAATGAAGATGATTCCGCCGAGCAATTAATGGTGACGTTTCCGGTTGGGCAAAATGCAAATAATTTTCACGCCGATATACAACTCGTCCAGTACATGATCGGACTCATTTATATTCATAAATCAGAGGACGGAATTGGCGACTGGAAGGCAACAATGACTCCCGCGGAGATCAGGGCCTTACCCGATCCATCCGTCGATTTTAGAGCCCTCTCGAAAACCAGC
>JAFEFK010000777.1 GCA_018240625.1 Pseudomonadota bacterium | reverse complement strand
TCCAGCGGGTATGTTACGCGCGCTCGCAACGAACACTTCTCGTCAGCACGCACGGAATTTATCATGCGCACTGCGAGCTGCCGCCGGAAGTGCATGGGAAATTCATGACGGCGCGCTCGATGGGACAGTTTTACGGCCGGATCATTAGCGGCAACCTGACATTCCAATGCCGGTCCGATCGATAGCTTGCCGTATGCCATTTCAGTCTTCAGCTTGCGTTTTGCTACGCCGGGTGCCTAATTTGCGAGAACGACGCTCTCTATAAACCGGATGAACATCCAACATGTTGTCTTTGAATTTGCACGCAAATGCCCAGATCGGATGGGTCGCGGCGGGCGTTGTGGTAACCGTCATCGCCGGATCGATCGCGACTGCGGCCGCGCAATCCCCGCTTCAGCGCCAGCCAAACGCGCGTGAGAAGCAAAAGCTCTTCGAGCAGATCGCCGCGGACGGGTTGAACTGTCCGGTTCTGGGGACCATCGACAACGCCGGCGAAGACGCCCGCGGCAAGATGATTCGCATCCACTGCAAATCGCTCAGTGGCTCGGCTACCTGGGATATTCGTGGCATTGCGGCTCCGCACGCCGCGGAATTGCGTTTCGAAAGCTGGTAGCCGCACGCCGCGACCGCTCGATTTTGCAGTGCCCTTTTAACGAACGCTCAACGTTTTTGGCCAACGCTGCGATCGACGGAGGTGATCGCCGTGGACAAGACGAACCGTGATCCCAACCCGACCATTCGTGTACTCTCGTCGGCGCAGACCCATTCGCTGGAGCAGACACCGACCCGGCTTGCCCATTGGCCGCCGCCGTTCCGCAGCACCGCCGCGCAACCGAAGATCGTCCGGCACAAACCCGATGAGAAGCCGCAGCGCGCCAAGCCGCGCGGCTGGCGGCTGACACGGGCGATGTTCTCCGAATTCGAGGAAGAATGACGGTTCGGCTGGCGAAGCGATCCTTCGTCGAGCTGTCCCGATTCAACCGCTCTTCGGTTTCCTGTTTTGCAACTTCTTCTCGCGAAATCGCTTGGCCCAGCCTTCGCGCACGGTTTGCCGACTGCGCTCCACGACAAGAGCGTCGTCCGGCACGTTTTGCGTGACAACCGAGCCGGAACCGATATATGCGCCACTCCCGATCTTCACCGGCGCGACCAGTGAGGAGTTGGAGCCGATGAACGCTCCGGCGCCGATTTCCGTGCGATGCTTGTCGAAGCCGTCGTAGTTGCAGGTGATGGTGCCTGCGCCGATGTTGGCGTTCGCGCCGACATGGGCGTCGCCGACATAGGTCAGATGATTGACCTTGACGCCGGCCTCGAGAACGGCGGCCTTGGTCTCGACGAAGTTTCCGATCCGCGCGCCCTCACCCAGCGACGTTCCCGGCCGCAGCCGTGCGTACGGTCCGACCGATGCCTTCTTGCCGACCGATGCCTGCACGACATGGGAAAACGAATGGATCACGGCACCGTCGGCGATCGAAACGCCGGGTCCGATCACGACGAACGGCTCGATGATTACATCCTTGCCGAACGCGGTATCGGCGGCAAGAAAGACCGTGTCAGGGGCTGTCATCGTTACACCGGCATCCAGTGCCGCCTTGCGCAGCCGTGCCTGCATGACCTGTTCGGCCTCGGCCAGTTGGGTTTTAGTGTTGATGCCGCGCACTTCGTCCTCGCTGGTTTCGATCACCGCTGCCGTCAGTCCGAGCTGCCGGACGATCGTAACGGCATCAGTGAGATAGTATTCACCCTTGCTGTTGGCGTTGTCGATTTTTTCAATGACCTTCAGCGCCGTCTTGCCGTCAAACGCCATGACGCCTGCATTACAGAGCGTGATGCGGCGTTCGTCCGGGCTGGCATCCGCCTGCTCGCGGATCGCCGTCAGCCGATCGTTCTCCACGATCAACCGGCCGTAGCCGGTCGGATCGGCCGCACGAAAGCCGAGCACGCTCAACGCTGCGCCCGCTTTCAGCGGCGCACGCATCCGCGCAAACGTATCGGCCGAGATCAGCGGCGTATCGCCAAACGCAATCACCATGTCGTCGGCGCCCCGGGCGATCGCGTCCCGCGCCGCCAGCACGGCGTGCGCCGTTCCGAGGCGTTCATGCTGGGTAAACGTCGCGGCGTCCGGACGCGCGCGCCTGGCTTCATCGGCAACGGCCTCATGGTCCGGACCGACGACAACGGCCAGTGATGTTCCCTCGCCCTTTGGTGCGGCAGCAAGCACATGAGCGAGCAGGGTCTGCCCGGCGACCGAGTGCAAGACTTTTGGCAGCGAGGAGCGCATCCGCGTCCCCTCGCCCGCGGCGAGCACAATGGTCAGACAGGTCCGGTCAGTCATTCACCCCTCATCGTCAGGCGCACCAAATGCCGCCGCCGTCATAAAGCGTTTTTGTTCGAAGTGGAAACCGGTTCGCTCTTCCGGAGATCGAGTTGAATTCCTGTTAAGGTTCGGCGATGATTCGGGGTGCAGGGGACCGGCGTCATTATTATGGCGAAGAATCGCAAGGATTTGGCCGAAAGTTTGCTGGCCGATGAAAGTAGGGGCTGGCTCTCCGGCTTTTTGGCCGACGAAGACGAATTCGACCGGCACACCCTGTGGCGCCTGGGCTCCTGGGGTATTGGCTCGGTTGGCGCGGTGATCATCGCCGTGCTGGCGAACCAATCCGGGAGCGCGCTTCGCCGCGATCAAGTCGCCGCGGTCGATCTGGCGAGGCAGTCGCAACAGCTCCAGACGGTCGCAAAGGCAAACGAAAATGAAACCCGGCGCCTCGCTTCCGCCGTTGACACTTTGAATGGCGACCGCGACAGGCTCTATGCGCGTGTCACGGTTCTCGAACAGGGACTCGATTCGGTCACCGGCTCGATCAACCGCAAAAGCGCGGAGCAAACTAATTCCAAAAAGGCTGCCTTGAGTTTGCCGCAAGCTGCCGCGCTGCCCTCCTCGCCGTTAGATAAGGCGCCGGTATCGCAGGCGAGCGTAGCGCCGGCGGCCGTGCAAGGAACGATGCCATCATCCGCCACGGTCACGGCGAACCCTGCCGCATCTTCCGCAGTCCAGCCCGATGCGCCGAAAAATGCGGAGTCTTCCGCAAATCGCGCACCGCCATTGCCCCTCGTTGCGCCGGTAGCCTCGACCGCTCCGGCAACACCACGTGAAGCGGTCACTGGCAAGTTTTCCGCGGCAAAATCTGCGTTGGCCAAACTTACCTCAGCCAAAGCCTCTCCGGTAAATTCCACGCCGGCGATTTATTCGTCCGCGGAGTCGTCGTCGAAAACACCCGCATCTGCCGCAGCGCCAATGGCGATCACGCCGCTGATTCCATCGAAGTCTGAAATTGCGCCGTTGGATCTGCCCAAGATAAAGCCGGATCGACCCAATGATGTTGCGACTGCGGCACCCGCGAAGGCCGCCGCACAGGAAAATTCGGAAACCAAAATTGAGATGGCTGCGATTCCCAAAGGGGTTGACGCTGAGCCTGCCGCGCCGCCGCTTCCGGGCAGTGGTCCCGTTGCGCACACGGAGTTCGGTGTCGATCTCGGCAGTGCCCGCTCGATCAATGGACTGCGCGCGTTGTGGCGGGGGCTCCTGAAATCCGACGCTAAACAAGTTGCGTCGCTGCAGCCTATCATCGTGCTGAAAGAGCGCGCCAACGGATCGGGTATGCAGTTGCGGCTCGTGGCCGGGCCATTGAATGACGCCGCGGCCGCCGCGAAGATCTGCGCGGTTCTTGTCGAAAACGACCGCAATTGCGAAACGTCCGTTTTCGACGGTCAACGCCTCCCCATGACAAATGACGGTAAAGAGAACGGTCGGTCCGCTACGGTAAAGAAGCCGCGACCATCACCTTCGTCGTCACGTCATCGGCGCGGCCGGACAACGGCGCAAGTTGAAGAGCCTGCACCGTCGCCCCCTCCGCCAAAGCCGTCGACGATCGGTTCGTTCTTCTCACGCTGAACCCTGAGATGCCAACCCAAGCCTCTGCCGGTTCGGGGTTGTCGATCTCAGGGAACCGGACCATATTGGCGCTATGAAGAAGAATCCGTTCCGGCTGACGCCGTATCAAGTGCAGTGGCTGCTGATCGTTGGTTTTCTCAGCGTCGGCTACGCGCTTTACTTGCGATACCTTGCAGTTGAGCTTTCCACGGTTTCGCTCGCGTGTGACGGCGGTTTGCAAACCACGCTGTGCAAGAGCCGCAGCCTTGCGACTTACCTGTTTCACAATTCGGTCTTTGGCATCGCAGCACTGGTCATCGCAGTGTTGCACGTCATCCGGCCATCGATCGTGCTGTTGACCGCGGGTCTGATCGCCGCCGGGTTCGGCATCGTGCTTTACAATATTGCACTCTGCGGTCTCGCGATCGGTTTACTCATCCTGGGCTTTGCACGTCCCGCGCCCGCCACAGCGTGATACCAAGCGTCGCGTAGATTGCGCAGGTCCAGAGCGACTGCCAGTTGCTGGATCCTTCGTTGAAGGCAATGTAAACCGCCGCGATGACCAACAGGCCGGCAAAAACCGATTCTGCGACCGGGCGTCCGCCGACGAGCGGACGATTTAACAACATCAGCGTCCAATACGGCACCACCGCCATCGTCAGTGCGGCGAACGGGAAGTCGCGGTAACGCGGGTCGAAGACGAATCCCAGGGCAGTCTCGGTTCCGATCAGGGTCGTGACGATCAGCGTGATACAAAGCATTGCCGTCAGGACGGAACCCGTTCGGCCGGGACGCGGTCCCAGCAGTTCGATGAACGTCGGCAATGCACGGCCGGACATGAGGGCGTTTGCACATAACGGCGGCGACAGAATTCCGGCCGCCAGCAGCAGCCCCCAACGCAGCGAGTTGCCAAGGCCGTAACTCTCGTAAGCCAGTTTGTCCCCTGCTATTCCCAGCAGAATTCCTGCGGACGTCGCGGAAACCGCGACTGCGATCCATGACATAAGCCGCGGCGTCCAGGGGCGCCGCCGGAGCGTCAGCAGGGCGACCGCAAAGATGAGCACGCTCAATCCCATCCCCGCCCCCATCTGAATTTTCCAGAACGGATAATTGCTGATGGGTTGGCCCGCCGGATATTTCAGCCTGCGCTGCGTCGCGTCGATCAAACCCCAGTTGCCGCCCACGGTACCTTCAAGCTGGCGTTTCCAGGGTTGGTCGTAGGCTTCGATCAGGTTGACGCGGAAATTCTCCCGCTTTGCCATGTCGAGAATTTCAGACACCACGCGGGCCTGGTTGGT
>JAFEFK010000776.1 GCA_018240625.1 Pseudomonadota bacterium | reverse complement strand
GATCGCGTTGATCGCGGCGGCTTATCAGAATAACGCCGACGCCGTGCTCTGCTTCTGGTTGGCCTACATCCTGACCAGACCGCTGGGTGCCTCGCTCGGGGACCTGCTCTCGCAATCGCGGGAATACGGCGGGCTGGGTTTCGGGACGGTTGATACCAGCATTGCCTTTCTGACCGTCATCATCGCACTCGTCGCTGTCCTCAGCGTCAGACAATCCGCGACCCCGATCCCGATCGAGAACGAATCCTGAAACCCTCGCGCAATAAAGCCTCATAAAAGGATTTTGAAATGTCAGATCGAAACTCCCTCCGAGCGATCCTGCTCGCGGCACTTTGTTCATCTCCTCTGACGGCTGCAATTGTTTCCATTCCCGTGAGCCTCACCGCGTCAATGGACGCCGAAGCGGCATCGCCCAAGCTCGGCAACCTGGCCAAATTCCGAACGATTGCTACCGACGCAAGCGCGCTGCTGGAAACGGGTGACATCGCGGCCGCAAAACTCCGGCTGAAGGACCTAGAGACATCGTGGGACGAAGCGGAAGCCGGATTGAAACCGCGCGCAGCTGCGGCTTGGCATGAGGTCGACAAGGCGATCGACCGGACGCTCACCGCGATCAGGTCGACGTCGCCGAACCTTGAAGCCTGTAAGGCGGCCATCAAAGGCCTCATCGCGGTCATGGACCGGGTCGGTGGACCAACCTGATCGGACACCTGCGGCGGGAAGCAAAAGACATCAATCGAAGGCAGATCTCATGAAGAACGAATTCTCCGACCGCCTGAGCAAGGTCCCCGCAGTCACGCTCGGATTCTGGACCATCAAGATCCTCGCAACGACCCTCGGGGAAACCGGTGGCGATGCGCTCACGATGAGCGTTCTTCATGCCGACAAGAATGCAGAGAGCGGCGGTTATCTCATCGGCACAGCCGTCTTCCTTGCTATATTCGTTGCGGCGGTTGCGGCCCAAATCTCAACGAAGAAATTCAACGCCTGGATCTACTGGATCGCCATCGTGGCATCGACGACAGTCGGCACAGCCATGGCGGATTATTTCGATCGCTCATTGGGCATTGGCTATACCGGTGGCGCTTCGATTCTCTTCCTGTTTGTTCTGGCTTCGCTTGCACTCTGGTACTTCACGATGGGCACAGTAGACGTTCGGACCGTCAAGACTCCGAAAGTCGAAATCTTCTATTGGGTGACG
>JAFEFK010000775.1 GCA_018240625.1 Pseudomonadota bacterium | reverse complement strand
TTGCTTTTCAGATCCTTCGCCCTTTTTGCCGCGGCGTTCTCCATTGCCGCCGCCTTGACGATCTCCGCGCTTGCCCTGCCGCTTGCGTGGCGCGAGATCGGCCGTCGGCGCCTGATTGTCCTGGCTGACAGTCACCTTTGCGCCATCGGACAGATTGGCAAAGCCCGTGGTGACCACCTTGTCTGTCGGCGCAATGCCGCTCGCGATCACGGCATCCTTCTCGTTTTGCTGGGTCACCGTTACCGGTTTCGCAGTCACCGTATCGTCGCTACCAATTACGTAACTAAATGTTCCGGCCGGGCCGCGCTGCACCGCCGAAGTCGGTATCACCGTCACTTGCGACAGCGTTTCCACCTTGAGGCGCACGTTCACGAATTGGCCCGGCCACAGTTGAAACCTCCCGTTTGGGAATTCGGCCTTCAGCTTCAACGTACCTGTGGTTGGATCGACCTGGTTGTCGATGCCGGTCAACTTGCCTGTATCGGCAACCGTTGTTCCGTCATTGCCGAACACATCGACTTCGAGGGCACCTTTCGCCGCGGCGGCATTCACACGTACAATCTGCTGCTGCGGAAGACTGAACTGCACCGCGATCGGCTGCAGCTGCGTGATAATCGCAAGTCCCGTTGCATCGGCCGCATGTATGATGTTGCCCTGATCGACCTGACGCAGGCCTGCGCGGCCCGATAGCGGCGCGACGATCTTGGTGTAGCCTAGCGTCGCCTGCGCGTTGTCGATCGCGGCCTGGTCGGCTTTGACAAGCGCTTCCTGCTGCGCAACGACTGCGCGCTGCGTGTCGGCCTGCTGTTTTGATCCGGCGTTGGAGGCTGCCAGTTGCTGATAGCGCGTCAAGTCGAGGCGCATGTTGGCAAGCTGCGCTTCGTCCTGGGCTTTCTTCGCTACTGCCTGATCGTATTGCGCTTGGTAGATGACGGGGTCGATTTCCCCCAGCACATCACCTTTTTTGACATCCTGTCCTTCGGTGAAGTTGACGGCGATCAGCTTGCCGTCGACCTGGGAGCGGACGGTCACCGTGTTCAGGGCGCGTACTGTTCCGACACCATCGAGGTAGACGGGCACGTCCTGAATGCGGGGCGTCGCGGCAAGTACTGGAACCGACGTATCCGGTCGCGCCCGGTTCGACTCGCGCTTTTTCTGTTCAAGCGCGGTCCAGCCGATATAGGCCAGTCCGCCGACGATCAGCAGTGCGATAATGATGGACACGGTGCGCCGCCGCGCGTGGCCCGCCACTTTGGCCACCCCATCGCCGGCAGCTTTCGCCGTTTCGCCCAGATCCGGTTTAAAGAGCATTGGCCGGCCTCTCGATTCTCGGTTCCCAGCCGCCGCCCAAGGCTTGGTAAAGGCTCACGATTGCCAGAAACCGCGCAAGCTGGGCCTGCGACAGCGAATCTTCTGCCTGAAACAGCGTTAGCTGCGTATTTAGCACGGTTACAATATCGGCGGTGCCCGCCCGAAGCTGCTGTTCGGAAAGCTCGAATGCCCTGCGCGACGCGGCAAGGACCTCCCGCTGAAGGCGAAGCTTTTCCGTGGTCTGGCGGATCGCGACCAGCGCGTTGTCGACGTCGGCGAACGCGGAAACCACCGTCTTGCGGTAAGTCTGAAGAAGCTCGTCCTGCTTGGCCTTGGTGTACTCAAAGTTGCCAAGAATCCTGCCCCCATCAAAAATGGGCTGCGTCAGTCCGCCAGCGAGGCTGAAGAATGCGGCATGGGGCTGGAACAATGCGACCAACGCCGAACTCTGATAACCACCCTGCCCCGTCAATTGAATGCTCGGGAAAAACTGCGCGCGCGCGTTGCCGACGTTGGCTGTGGCCGACGCGAGCTGCGCCTCTTGACGGCGGATATCCGGCCGCTGGGTCAACAACTCGGATGGCAGACCCGGTGTCACCCGCGGTGACGCGATCCGGTTGAGCGAACCACCCTTGACGTTTACGCTCTCCGGCGGACGCGCAACCAGCGTTGCAAGCGCATTGACGTTTTGCGCCAGCGTCTGACGAAGCGGCGGAACCGCCGCGCGCTGATTTGCGAGCACGCTTTCCTGCTGCGCGACGTCGAGATCGGTCCCGGTGCCGGCTTTCAGCCGCTCCTTGATGGCATTAAGAATGCGGAGGGCGCTGGCAATGTTGCGATCGGCTGTACGAATCCGGTCTTGTGCCGCGAGCACCTGAAAGTAGGCATTCGCGACACTGGTCAGAGTCGTCAGGGCAACCACGTCGCGGTCAAAGCGGTTCGCAGTCGCGGTTTCTTCGGCTGCGAGTGTCGCGTCGCGGTTCTTGCCCCAAAAATCGATCTCATAACTGGCGCTGAGCGACGACGAGTAGTTGATGACCTCGCGCCCGCTGTTGGTCAATCCGCTGGAACTCGCGCCGGAGGTGCGGGAATAGGTCTTCTGCCCATTGGCGCTCAAGCTCGGCAACAGCGCTGCTCCCGCGATTCGGGCTTGCTGATCCGCCTGAATGATACGCGAGGTTGCTGCCGCGATGTCGAGATTGACCGTCTGGGCTTCTTCCATCAGGCCGGTGAGCTCGGACGAACCAAAGCCACGCCACCAATCGAGTGTAGGCGGCGTATCGGCTGTGGTCCGTGCCGCCTTGTACCCATGGGGAATGTCCAGCGCCGGGTCCGGCAGGTCTTTGGTCAGGATGCAGCCGGCCGATGTGGCGACGATAGCCAGCATCGGTAGAAATCTGGCGACCCGCCAAACCCATGTAACGGCTGCGCACCGACCGGCTGTTGGCTTCGCAAGCGGACCGGTCACGCCGATCTCCCGATCGGCGACACGCGTTCGCGCAGGGTGGCCGCGCCCGAGGACCGACCTATTCTGGATACAACGAGCGACACGGCCACCGGAGTGATGCTTCCTTTTGGAACCGGATCTATTCTAGCTGCCCGAACGAGCGCCGGACAGTCCCGTCCATGCGTACTCCCGGATTGCAGAGACCCCTCCGCACCCACCCGATTCGTGCGGTTTATCCCTTAATACAAGGGTTCGGTGCAACAGCGCCTGAAAATAGCGTCGCCATTCTTACCAAGATTTCATGTCATTTGCCGACATTCGATGCCTTCCGTACAACGGTGGCATGCCCTGAAACCCCGGCTGGGCTGTTCCGTACCTTTGATGGCTCGGATCAAGGGGACTGGAATGCGCGTCGCAGTTATCGGAACGGGAATCGCCGGCAATGCCGCAGCATGGGCTTTGTCGAAGCGTTATCCGGTCACCGTTTACGAGCGCGAACTGCGTCCAGGCGGCCATAGCCATACCGTAACGGTCGATTATGACGGCGAGCGGATCGCGGTCGATATCGGCTTCATCGTGTACAACGAACTCAATTATCCCGATCTGACCGCGCTCTTTCAGCACCTGGAGGTCGAGACCGTCGCCAGTTGCATGAGCTTCGCGGTGACGGCGAATGGCGGTAGCTTCGAATGGAAGGGTGGCGGCGACAACTGGCGCGACACGGCCACCGGCCTCTTTGCTCAGCCGCGCAATTTGCTTTCGCCGTCCTACTTGCGGATGCTGCGTGACATCCTCACGTTCAACGAGCGGAGTGTCGAGGACCATTCAACAGGACGGCTTGCCGGACTGACGCTGGGTAACTACTTCGCGGCCCGAAAATTCGCGCCTCGTCTGCTGACCGATTATCTCGCCCCGATGGGCGCCGCGATATGGTCGGCACCGGCCGAACAGATGTTCGATTTCCCTGCGGAAAACTTCGTTACATTCTTCAACAACCATCGCCTGCTTCAATACGACCGTCCGATCTGGCGTACCGTCAGGGGCGGAAGCCAGCGCTATGTAGAGAAGATGATATCTTCATTCCGGGATCACATGCGGCTTGGCTGCGCCGTCACCTCGATCAGCCGCACACCGAACGGTGTTGTTGTCGAGGACAGCCACGGACACTCAAATACATACGATCATGTCATCATCGGATCGCACAGCGACCAGGCTCTCGCCATGCTGTCCGATCCCAGCGAGCAGGAACGCGCGATCCTGGGCGATATCGGCTACGCGCCGAATGTCGTCTATCTCCATCGCGACAGCAGGCTGATGCCAAAGCGTAAACGCGCCTGGGCATCGTGGAACTTTCTGCGCTGGCAACGGCAGGGCACCCCGATCAACGACGTTGCGGTGACCTACTGGATGAACCGGCTGCAGGGCATCGACGAAAGCAAGCCGTTGTTCGTAAGCCTCAACCCTCCGTTCGAGCCCGATCCGAACCTGACGTTCGGCAAATACATGTGCGATCATCCCATGTACAATGCCGCGGCATTTGCCGCGCAAAAGCGCCTGCCCGAAATTCAGGGCCAGCAGCGTACATGGTTTTGTGGCGCATGGATGGGATACGGCTTTCACGAAGATGGACTGCGCTCCGGTCTCGCGGTGGCGGAGGCGTTGGGCGCACCCGCCCCTTGGCGCGCACCGCCCCCCGAGCTCGCGGAGGCAGCTGAGTAGTCATGCTGGACAGGCCGCTCGCATCAACGGAATGGGACCGGAATGGCGCCGCGGCGCTGTATTTCGGCGATGTGATGCACGCGCGGCTCAAGCCTGTTGGCCATCGTTTCAGCTACCGCGTCATGAACCTCCTGATCGATTTGGACCGGCTCAACGAAGCGGACCGCCACTCTCGCCTGTTTGGCGTCAATCGCGCCGCGCTCTACAGCTTTCATGAGTCCGATCATGGCGATCGCAATGGCACCTCGCTGCGCGACTATGCCCGGCGATGCGCTGATCTCCACGGCATTGACCTCACCGACGGACGTGTCCTGCTGCTGTGCTATCCGCGGCTGCTCGGCTACACGTTCAACCCACTCTCGGTCTATTTCTGCTATCGCGCCGACGGCAGCCTTGCCCTGATGATCTACGAAGTGCGCAACACTTTCGGTGAAATTCACCCGTACGTCCTGCCGGTCATGCCGGACCAGATGAGTGCCGCCGGCGTCCGCCAGGAGCAGCGCAAGGCATTCTATGTCTCACCCTTCATCGAAATGGCGATGCGGTACCATTTCCGGATTTCGGAGCCGCAGGACACCGTGCGGGTGCGCATCCTCGAAACAGATAACGATGGTCCGTTGCTCGCCGCGACGTTCAGCGGCAAGCGCCGTTCGCTGACGACGTCAGCCCTGCTGCGATCATTCTTCTCCCTGCCCCTGGTAACGATCAAAATTCTCGCTGCAATCCATTGGGAAGCTCTGCGGCTCTGGATCAAGGGCGTACGCTTTGTGCCTCGCACAAAAGTAAAAACGGCCGATACGCGCTTGGCGGCAGAATACAACGGCGCATATACTGACGCGGGGCGGCCTTCGGGCGGGCAAATTCCAGGTTCTCCAAAAGGCGCTCCGGTCCGGTGAAAGTTGGATCAGGAGCCGATCCACGAGCCAGGTTTCACATGGACGGAAACCTCATGCGGCTTGATGGAATTGCTATGCCTGACCCCATCGCGATAACTCCCGAGAATGTCGACGCGGCACTGTCGGATTTGCCGCGCATCGTGCGCCTGGCATTCGGCTTCGGATCTCGACTCCGGCGCGGCACTCTGGATGTCACGATCCCCGACGGCCGTACCATCCGGCTGGGCGGAGCAGAGCCCGGCCCGGCCGCCGCGATGACCATTACCAGCTACGGATTCGCATCCCGCCTGCTCAACGGCGGCGATATCGGAATTGCCGAGGGCTACCTGAACGGCGAGTGGGATACGCCCGACCTGACGGAATTTCTGTACCTGTTCTGCGTCAATCACGATCTGATCCAGGCGATGCTCGGCAACAACCCGCTGATGCGGTTTGTCCAGATGGTGAGACACTGGTTCAATCGCAATACGCGACGTCAGGCCCGTCGCAATATCTATGCGCACTACGACATCGGCAATGCATTCTATTCGGCATGGCTCGATCCCAGCATGACGTATTCCTCCGCGCTGTTTGAGGACGGCACCTCCGACCTCACGGCTGCGCAGCACAACAAATATCGCCGGCTGGCTGAAGCGATCAATCTGCAACATGGTCAGAAGTTGCTTGAGATCGGATGCGGTTGGGGTGGTTTCGCCGAGTACGCAGCGAAGACCTATGGGGCAAATGTCGTCGGCCTTACCATCAGTCAGGAGCAATACGATTTCGCCCGAAAGCGGATCGAGAACGCAGGCCTCAGCGACAAGGTTGAAATCCGCCTTCAGGATTATCGTGACGAGCGCGGCCAATATGATCGCATCGTTTCGATCGAGATGATCGAGGCCGTCGGCGAACAATTCTGGCCAAAATACTTTTCACAGCTTCGCGACCGCCTCTTGCCCGGAGGCTTCGCGGGCATTCAGGCCATCACCATCCAGGACAAGTTTTTCCAGACCTACCGCCGCGAAGTTGATTTTATCCAACGCTACGTTTTCCCCGGCGGAATGTTGCCGTCGCCTCACATCCTGAAAACGCTTGGCGAGCGGTTCGGCGTTCCTGTCATTCGCGAACGCATCTTTGGGCAAGATTATGCCAAGACACTTGCAACATGGCGAAGCAATTTCCGCGCGGC
>JAFEFK010000774.1 GCA_018240625.1 Pseudomonadota bacterium | reverse complement strand
CCGGATCGTTGAGCGCGACCCACAGCGCATCCACCGACGTCGGGATCGTTTCGTTGCCGCCGATATCGAGCTTCACGACACGCTCCTCACAGTCCGAACAGCTTCGCGGCCAGACCACCGTTGATGCTGGCTCGCTCGCTGTCGGAGAACGATGTTTCCTGTACGATCTTGAGCGGGGTTAGGTCGCCGATCGGAAACGGCATGTCCGACCCCATCATGATGCGGTCGGCGCCGACGATATCGGCGAGATAACGCAGCGCACGCGGATCCTGCACGATGGTGTCATAGTACATCGCGGCCAGCGCGGCATCGGGGTTGCCGAGCTTATCCTTGTCGAGCGAGTAATTGCGGCGCAGGCGGCCGATCACATAAGGCAGCGCCGCGCCGCCGATACCCGCGACTACCTTCATATTGCTGTAGCGGGTAACGTGGCCGGCATAGATCAGGCGCGACATCGCGATCAGCGTGTCGGTGATGCGACCGACTGCGTTGGCCATGCCATAGTCGTGCACGCGGTCGTCCCCGCTCTCGAACACGGGATGAATGAAGATCAGCGAGCCGAAATCGTTCGCGGTCTCCCAGAACGGTTGCAAAGAGGGATCGTCGAGTACGCCACCCCGCCCCTTGGGCTGAGTGCCGATCATGGCGCCCTTGAAGCCCTGACCATGCGCCTCCTTCAGCACCTCGGCGGCGCGCGTACCGTCCTGCAACGGCACGGTCGCAAGCGGAATAAAGCGCGGCTGGTCCTTGGCCGCAGCGGCGAGATGCGCGTTGATCAGTCGTGCCCAGCGCGTGCCTTCCTCGGCCGGAAGTTCGTTGCCGAACATGTCCAACCAGCCGCCCACGACCTGACGATCGATCTTGTTGTCATCGAGCCACTTCAATCGCCCGGCGATGTCGCTCAGCGGCTTTGACACGGGGCGCGTCGGCTTGTTGCCGGCGAACGAGAAGCCCACGCTGCCGCCATCCTCGATCAGCTTGATCGAGGGGAAGTCGCCCTTTTGCGCCCGGACGGCATCCAGCAGAGCGGGCGGGACCAGGTGGGCATGGCTGTCGATGATCATGATGGTGCGGTTTCCTTGGTGGTCTTTGTCGCAGCGATCGCATCGCTGATCGCCGCGATTCGAATCGGAAGTTTAGCGAACGAGATGCCGTAAGGCGCAACTGCATCGTTGATGGCGCCGGATATCGCCGCGGGCGATCCGAGATAACCGCTTTCGCCCGAGCCCTTCTGCCCGAACACGGTGAATGGCGATGGCGTGCAGTGATGCACGATCTCGACCTGCGGCACCTCGTGCGACGACGGCAGCAGATAATCCATGAAGCTCTGGGTCAACATCTGACCTTCGCTGTCATAGACGAACTCTTCCAGAAGAGCGGCGCCGATGCCGTGGGCGATACCTCCCAGCGTCATGCCCTTCACGATGTGCGGATTGATGACGGTGCCGCAATCGTGCCCGATCACGTAGCGCCGGATTTCCGGCTTGCCGATCTCGGGATCAAAGGCCACGAGCACGAGATGAAACTCGAACGAGTGGCACGGATACATCTGCACGCGGCCATTTTCCGGAAGCTTGTTCGCGGTCGGCACCTGCAGGACATGCGTGGCCTCGAGCCCAGGCTCCATGCCTTCGGGCAAAAGATGAAAATTGCGGTGAGCGATGTTGACGTGCTCCGCCCAGGTCAGCTTGCGGTTCGATCCGGCATGCGACGTGACGCCGCCCTGGTAGATGACATCGTTCTCCGCACAGTCGAACTGATGGGCCGCGAGGCGAACGATCTTCGCCTTGAGTTTCTTCGCGGCATGGAACGCCGCGCCGCCGAGCATGATGGCCATGCGGCTGCCGACCGGACTATTTCCCGGCAGACTGTTCAGCGAATCTGGCCGCACCACGCGAATCTGATCTGGATCGATCTCGAGCACTTCACCGACCACGGTCGCCGCGAGCGTTTCATGCCCCTGCCCCGACGACGTTGTGTGGATCGTCACCGTGACAAAGCCCAGCCCGTCGACATTGATCCGGCATGATTCCATCCATGTCGT
>JAFEFK010000773.1 GCA_018240625.1 Pseudomonadota bacterium | reverse complement strand
TCCGCGCAGGAGCAGGTGACGGTTCTCAAGGATATTAATCTGCGCATTGAAGCTGGCGAGAGCGTCGCGCTGACCGGGGAGTCCGGCAGCGGTAAAAGCACGTTGCTGCATCTGATCGCAGGACTGGACCAGGCGGATGGCGGCAAGATCTGGCTGGGCGAGACGCAGGTCACGGGACTGCCGGATCGCCACCGCGCCGCGCTTCGGCGGGATCGGCTGGGGCTGGTTTTTCAGCAATTCAACCTTATCCCTTCGCTGACTGTCGCCGACAACCTCGCTTTTCAGTCTCGCATCGCGAGACGCCACGATAGCCGGTGGCAAAGTGAGCTTGTCGATCGGCTCGGGCTCGGCGATCTGCTGAAACGGTATCCCGAACAGCTTTCAGGCGGCCAACAACAGCGGGTCGCAATCGGCCGCGCGCTCGCGGTCAGGCCGCCGCTGCTTCTGGCCGACGAACCGACTGGCAACCTCGACGAAGCCACGGCCGACGAAGTGATGAGGCTCGCGCGCGACCTCATCAAACGCACGGGGTGTGGTTTCCTGATGGTTACACACAGCGCGCGGCTCGCCGCGACGCTGGACCGGCAAGTGCAGCTCAGCGCCGGATTGATCTCGTGAAGCTCGGGCTCTGGATCCTGACCGTTCTGCTTAGCCATTGGCGCCGCCATCCGATGCAATTGGCAACGCTTGTGGCTGGCCTGATATCCGCGACCGCATTGTGGAGCGGAGTCCAGGCGCTGAATCAGCAGGCGCGCAATAGCTATGATCGCACCGCCGCGATCTTCGGCGGCGCCAGAATCCCGATGCTGGTCGGGCAGCAGGACCCTACATTCCCCCAACGACTTTTCGTCGACCTCCGGCGAGCGGGCTGGCCTGTCTCACCTGTGCTCGAGGGGCGTATCCGCATTCACGGAAAAACATTGCGGTTGCTGGGAATCGAGCCGGTGACATTTCCAACAGAGGCAGGATCCATCCCGGCGATCGGGAAATCGGAGTTGCGGAAGTTCATCGCGCCGCCGGGCGAGGCTCTGGTCGCTCCGGAAACATTGACCGAGCTGGCCGGGACGGATGGTAAGCCCCTCCAGACCGACGAGGGCGCGACGTTGCCGCCACTCAAGGCTCAAACACAACTCGCGCCGGGGATCATGATTGTCGATGTCGGCCTGGCGCAAGGTATTCTTCACCTGCCCGACCAGCTCTCACGTCTATTGATCGGCAAAGCGAAAGGCGAGCAACCGCGGCTTGAGGCGATCACCGGCGACAGGCTCCGGTATGTTGCGCCGGACACCGAGACCGATCTCCAGCGTCTCACCGATAGCTTCCATCTCAATCTGTCGGCCTTCGGATTGCTGTCGTTTCTTGTCGGGCTCTTCATCGTCAACTCTGCGATCGGCCTCGCTTTCGAGCAACGCATGCCGATGTTGCGAACGCTGCGCGCCTGCGGCGTGTCGTCCCGCATCTTGAACAGCGTGTTGCTGATCGAGCTGCTGGTGCTGGCGCTTGGCGCCGGCCTGATCGGATTGATCTGCGGATATCTGATCGCCGCGACGCTATTGCCCGATGTCGCCGCAAGTCTGCGGGGACTGTATGGCGCTCAGATTCCCGGTCAGCTCTCGCTCAAACCTGAATGGTGGGCCGAGGGACTTGCGATGAGCTTGGTCGGCACGCTCGCGGCGGCAACGACGAGCTTGTTGAGGGTAGCTCGCCTTCCGGTTCTCGCAATGGCGCGACCGCATGCCTGGCAGCAGACTCAGCGGCAGTGGCTGTCCTGGCAGGGCATGTGCGCCATTGCGATGCTCGTTGCGGCCGGCATCGTGCTGACGATCGGCCAGTCGCTCATCTCGGGATTCGCCGTCCTGGCAGCACTCCTGCTCGGCGCAGCACTCGCGCTGCCCGCTCTGCTTGGATTTGTTCTTCACGCCGGCGAACGAAGTACGCGGCGGCCACTCGTGATGTGGTTCTGGGCTGACAGCCGCCAGCAACTTCCGGGACTGTCGCTCGCGCTGATGGCGTTGTTGCTTGCGCTCGCAGTCAATGTCGGCGTCGGCACCATGGTCGAGAGTTTTAGCAAGACATTCACGACATGGCTGGACGGCCGGCTTGCGGCCGATGTGTATGTGAACGCGCTCGATGATGCGCAGGCGCAAACCATCGAAACGTGGCTTCGCGGGCGGCCCGAGGTTACCGCGATCCTGCCGAGCAGCCGAGCCGAAATCGAGATCGGCGGCTGGCCCGTGGAGATTCTTGGCCTCGCCGATCACGCCACCTACCGCGAGCGATGGCCATTGCTGGAATCCCGGACGAATGCGTGGGATGACATCAAATCCGGTGGAAGCGCCTTCGTCAGCGAGCAACTCGCGAGAAAACTCAAATTGAACCTTGGCGGCCAACTCAATGTCAGCACGCCAAGCGGCAATTGGCCGATGGTCATCGCAGCGATTTATGCCGATTACGGCAATCCGAAAGGTCAGATCGCCGTCAACATCGACGCCTTCAGAAACCGATTCCCAAATCTGCCGCGAACCCGGTTTGGCCTGCGCGTGATCCCTGGCAAGATCGCTCCGCTGATCGACGACTTGCGAACGGCATTTCATCTCGACGAACGCCACCTATCGGATCAATCAACGCTGAAGGCTGAGTCGACGCGGATCTTCAACCGTACCTTCGCCGTGACGGCTGCACTGAACACATTTACCCTCGGCGTCGCCGGCGTTGCGTTGTTTACCAGCCTGCTGACCCTGAGCAATTCCCGCCTTCCGCAACTGGCTCCGTTGTGGGCGCTCGGCCTGACCCGGCGACAGCTCGCCGGTATCGAGCTTCTCAAGACGATGTCGGTCGCGTTCATCACCGCGCTGTTCGCATTGCCGCTCGGATTGCTGGTGGCGTGGTGCCTCATCGCGGTCGTTAACGTCAGGGCATTCGGCTGGCGGCTTCCGTTCCATATCTTCCCGCTACAACTGATCGAATTGCTCGGTGTCGCGATGCTGGCATCGCTGCTGGCGATGCTGATCCCCGTCTTCAAGCTGATGCGCACGCCTCCAATGGCTCTGATCAAGGTCTTTGCAGATGAGCGTTAGGGTGAAAATTTCGCGCCGGGCGTTCCTCGCAGGGCTCGCTGGTCTCGCTTTCGGCCCGCGGCTGTCAATGGCTCAGGGCTTTGCCGGGCTCGGCAACGACGCTTCCGGATTTGCCGCGGTCACTCCGGGCCGACGCTTCACGTTTCCGGCCGATCATGGTCCGCATCCGGATTTTCGCATCGAATGGTGGTACCTCACCGCGAATCTCAGGGATGCCGGCGGCAACGCGCACGGCGTGCAATGGACCTTGTTTCGCCAATCGATGCAGCCCGGACCACAACTGGATGGGTGGGCCAATCAGCAGATCTGGATGGGACACGCTGCGATCACGCGCGCCGATACCCATCGCTCCAGCGAAACGTTCGGGCGTGGCGGCGTCGGCCAGGCGGGCGCCGAGGCGGACCCGTTTCATGCCTGGATCGATTCCTGGGAAATGCGCGGACAGGATCGCATGTCCGCGATCCACATTGCCCCGCTTCAGATCAAGGCATCCGGCGCAGATTTCAGCTACGCCCTGAAGCTTGACGCCGACAGAGCTCTCGTTCTCGAAGGCGACGGCGGATACAGCCGGAAATCCGAACGTGGACAGGCGTCTTACTACTACAGCCAGCCGTACTTCACCGTGAACGGGATCGTCACCATCGACAGCAAATCCGTCGCCGTCAGTGGACAGGCGTGGATGGACCGCGAATGGAGCAGTCAGCCGCTGGCCTCGGACCAGACCGGATGGGACTGGTTCTCCCTCCACCTTGGAACCGGCGAAAAACTGATGCTGTTTCGCTTGCGGCAAACCCAAGGCAAGCCGTCCTTCGCCGGCAACTGGATCACTCCGGACGGACAATCGGTCGCCCTCTCTCCGGATTCCATTGAAATGACCCCGATGGCGATGACCGACGTCGCAAGTCGGACGCTGCCGACAAGCTGGCGCATCGTCATTCCCGATCGGGGCGTGAAGATCGAAACCGTTCCGCTAAACCAGCGAAGCTGGATGGAGACAAGCTTTGCCTATTGGGAGGGTCCCGTCAGCTTCGCCGGCTCGCATCGCGGCGTCGGCTATCTCGAAATGACCGGATACTGATTGAACGCAAATGAGCCAGTCTATCGCGCCAACAGGCGGCTGCATGCATCGACAAAGACCTGCGCGCCTCGGACGATGTCGCCATCGCCGGTATTTTCCGTCCAGTGATGACTGACGCCGCCGATCGATGGCACGAACAGCATTCCCGCTGGCATGATCGTCGCGAGCACCTGCGCATCGTGACCCGCGCCGCTGGGCATACGAACCGATCTGCCATCGGCAAAGGCAATACTCGCGGCTTCGATAGCATCCTGAAACGCGGAATCCATCATTGCGGGAGTTCCGGTGCGGATACGCTCGACCGTCACACCGCAAGGCCCGGCGGTTCTGGCTTCCTCAGCCATCGTTAGCAGCAAGGCCTCCAGCCGCGCGATCACGGCCGGATCGTCGTCGCGAATCTGAAACAGCATCTCTGCGCGGCCGGGAATGATGCTCGGCGCACCGGGATCAAGCGTGATCCGGCCTGTGGTCCATACCGTGCGCGGGCTGCTCGCGACGGGAAAGCGCTGGTCGATCGCCACGCAAAACTTCGCGAGTGCCAAGCCTGCATCCTTACGCGCGCTCATGCGTGTCGTGCCTGCGTGATTCTGCTCGCCTTCGAATACGATCCGGTATTGCCAGATGCCAACAATCGACGTGACGACACCGATGGCGAGGTTGCCGCCTTCGAGCAAACTCCCTTGCTCGATATGGGCTTCCAGGTAGCCGATATGACGCGACGGTTGCGCGGCAACGCGGGCGCGGCCGGCGAGACCCGCATCGCGCAAGGCCTGGCGCATGGGCTTGCCGTTGGTGCGATCGCGGGCCGCGTCGATGTCGGCTTCGGTCACGAGGCCGACATAAGACCTGCTGCCGAGGAAATGACCGAAATGGCCTTCTTCATCGCACCAGGCGGCAACCTCGACCGCACCTGTCAGCGAAGGATCGGAATTGATGACGCGAGCCGCTTCGAGCGCATAGACAACTCCGAGCGGCCCATCCAGCCATCCCGCATGATTCTGACTTTCGAGATGCGACCCGGCCAGAAGTTTCGGGCCGGGCCTTGAACTGGTGCCGATCACGTTGCCGATTCCATCGATCGTCCCGGCGAGTCCGGCATCCGGAAGTCTTTCGGTCAGCCAGGCCAGCGATCGCATATGCGGTTCGGAAAATGTCGGCTTGTGCACGCCGGTCTTGTAGGTCCCGATGGCACGGAGCGCATGGAGATCGGCAAGCACCCGCTCGCCATTGGCTACGATGGACATGTCAGGCATGAGGCGATCGTCCTAGAATTGATCGCGGCACCTTGGACGACCGCGACCGGCGATTCAACGGTGACGTGGCCGGCAGTTGGCGTGCGCGCTGGTCGCAGAATTGAACATGACGTTCCTGGCGGCAAGACTATTCTGCGGGCATTGCAATAACGATCCTTGAACCCGAGAACCCCGCCGAGAGACCTTCCAGAGCCTGCTCGCGCCACTCCCAAGAAAAAGGCCGCTCGC
Organism: Pseudomonadota bacterium; assembly: GCA_018240625.1. Lineage (GTDB taxonomy): Bacteria > Pseudomonadota > Alphaproteobacteria > Rhizobiales > Xanthobacteraceae > Nitrobacter. The sequence continues at coordinate 5,177 of JAFEFK010000773.1, read as the reverse complement.
GAATGCAGCGCAGTTGGCCGTGCGCCTACATATGTGATGGCAGCCAGAGCGCAATAATCGGAAATGCGACCAATAGTGCCAGAGCGACGATGTGCGCGACAAAATGCGGCCATACGCCATGAAATACTTCAGTCACCGGCCGGTTCGCATATCGGGCCACGATATAGCAATTCAATCCTACGGGCGGCGTCACCATCCCGATTTCCGCGGTTACGATCTTGATTACGCCGAACCAAATCGGATCAAACCCGAGCGACTTGATCAGTGGAACGACGATCGGCACCGTCAGAACAAGGATCGCGATTTGGTCCATGAAGGAACCGAGAACGATGTACCCGCATAGAAGCAAGACAACCACAATCCATCGAGATACATCGAGCGAACCGACCCAGGCAATCAATCCCTGCGGTACTTGCGCGAGCGTAAAGTAGTAACCCAGCACATGGGCACCTAGCAGAATCATCGAGATCATGCAGGTGCTGCGCGCCGCTCGCCAGAATACAGGCCCGAAATTTCTGGCGTTGAGCGAGCCTCGCGCCGCTGCGATCACGAAAGCTCCGAACGCGCCAACCGCAGATGCTTCTGTAGGCGTGGCAATTCCGGAATAGATAACGCCCGTCACCGCCGCAAAAAGGAAAAGCATCGGCCCCACGATCTTGAGCATGCGGAGCTTTTCGGCGAGCGGGGTCCATGGGGCCTTGGGCGCCCGCTTCGGGTCGAGGCGGACCAGGAGGTATATCGTCATCATGATCGTAATCGTGATGAGTATCGCCGGAAGGATTCCGCTGATGAGAAGTTTTCCGATGCTTACATCCGCCAGGATTCCATAAAGAATCAAAGCGATGCTTGTCGGAAGCAGCATCGCAAGCGTTCCGGAGATCGCGACAACGCCAGCGGCCATTTTGGGTTCGTAGCCCTGCTTGAGCATTGCGGGCAGACTCGTTGACGAGAGTGTTGCGGCCGAAGCCGCGCTCGATCCGCAAATCGCTCCAAATCCTGCGCCGGCAAGCGCGGTCGCCATACCGAGCCCTCCGGGCACCCTGCCAACCCATGCGGCCGCCGCTTTGAAGAGATCATCGGCGACGCCGCTGATGAGAACGAACTCTGCGAGAAGCAGAAACATCGGGATCGTGATCAATTCGTAAGAACTGACCGTGGATATCGCTGATGTTTGCAAAATGCCAAATAGCGCGGCGGTACCGCCAACCATATAGAGGCCGACACAGCCGCTTATTCCCATCGCGAACCCAACCGGCGCGCCTATGGCAAGGAGACCAAACAGAGCGACCAGCACCAATAGGTTGACCAAAACTATTCTCCCGTTGAGATCGAATGATCAACACCATGCAGAGCCTCAATCGAATCTGCCTCGTCGCCAGACACGATGATGCTCAGGTGACTAACCGCATTGATGGTTATGCGGAGAACGGTCAATATCGTTCCTATCGGAACGAAGATGGTTGATAGCCACGTCGGCCAGTCCATGTACGAGGAAATGACGTCCGCATCCGAGAACTGCTCCCACGTCAGGCGCAATGTCAGCTTTGCCAGGATGAGGAAGAACACCGCGGAAAGAATGCAGGTGATAAGATCGAACGTATGCCTAACCCTGACGCTGGTGTGCGAGCGCGCCAGATCGACATTGATGTGTCCATGCTCGCGCAGGGTCCGGGACAGAGCGAGATAGAATATCGCTACCGTCAGATAGATACTGACAATGTCGTACGCCCATGGCCAAGGCCTCCCAAGGCCATATCGCAAGGCTACATCGCTGGCGACGATCAGCATTATCCCACCGAGGCCAATGGCGGCGAGCGCTCCGCAAATATCCTCGGCGACAGTGAGAACCCGGTCGAGACGTTTCCACATGAAGACCATTCCCCGGGAGAGGCCTGCTATCGTGCGGTGAGCCAAATTGTTCTCACCGCACGCCGCGACCACGATTGATCGTTAGTTTTTCGACGCCGACACCGGTTTGTGCTGAGCTCGCATCACCTTGGCAGTTTCATCCCACGCCGCCAAAGCGGCCGTGCCCGGCTTGTGGCGAGCGTCGAGCCGTTTCGCCCATTCGAGCTTGACCGGTTTCAAACGCGCGGCCCATCGATCCAGTTCTTCATCTGAAGGACGCGTTGCCTTGATCTTGGACGAGAGCTCCTGTTTCTCGGCGGCTTCCCGGGTATCCATGTAGCTGCAGTAATTCATGCCCGCTTCCTTTCCCGCTTGATCCAGGATGGCCTGAATATCGGGAGGAAGAGCCTTCCACCTGGCTTCGGAAAACAAAAACGCGGTCGCCACGGAGCCAACCCGGACATCGGCGGTCGCGAACTTGATCGTGTCGATCAGATCGAAGGACTTCAGGCTCAGATAAGGGTACATGGCGCCGTCGATCGTTCCGCGCGTCAGCGCTTCATGGATATCCGGGCCGGCAAGCCTGACCGATACCGCACCCAGCTGACTCATCGTGATATCACTGGCGCCACCTGCGCTGCGAAGCTTCAAACCCGCGATATCCTCCGGCCGATCGAGTTGTTTTTTCGTCGTGAATATCTTGTAAGGCACGAGGGGTGCGGCCATCAGCACGTGTACTTTTTGAGCATCGTATTCGCGCTTTGCCAGAAAATTGCCCGGCCTCGTCATCTCATAAAACGTACGTGTACCGTCACAGGAGTCGGCGATCTGCCCAGGCAGTTCCGCAACACCGGACAACGGCAATTTATCGGGGACATAGCCCGGAACGACATCCGCCATGTCCGCCACGCCGGTTTGGACGAGGGTCAGCATGTCCTTGGCTTTTCCGAGTTGCTCGGCGGGATACCACTCGAATTTGACGCGCCCTTTCGAAAGCTGGACAACGCGGTCCATGAAGAACTTTCCGCCCGCTACAGCGGTGTAATGGGTCGGCGGGACTGCCATTGCAAATTTGATCGTAATGGCGTCGTCGGCTAATGCGGGTGCGATGCCGCAAGCGGCAATGATGGCCGTGGCCATGAATCTCGTTAGCATTTCGTCTCCCTTCTGTTTGTCCTGTTTCAATACTGCGATTGATTGTGGGACGGTTATGGTGCTTTGGATCCAACCTCGACAACAACTCTTCCGACGACAGTGACGTTGAAAAACCGATCCATCGTCTCGTCGAGTTTTTCAAAGGGAATGGGCCGCGATATCTCCGCGAGATGATCCGGCTTCAAGTCGGTCGCCATACGCGCCCACAACCGCTTGCGCTCGTCCATGTGAAGCTGACGCGAAACGTTGATTCCCAGAACGTCCACCGCCCGTAGAACCCAGGGGAGAACGCTCGTGCTCAATTCGGCGCCGACCGCCATTCCTGCGACGGCCAGTTTGCCATAGGGCTGAAGGCGAGCCGCAAGACGGTCGAAATAAACTCCCCCGACATTGTCCATTGCCGCTGCAAAAAGCGGCGGGGCAAGCGGCGCCTTGTCCGTCAGCAAATCCTCGCGCGACAGGATTTTGCTTGCGCCGATTTTCCGGAGAAATCCTTCCTGATCCTTCTTGCCTGAGATTGCGGCTACTTCGAATCCGCGCTTGGCGAACATATTGACGGCGAGGCTCCCGACACCGCCCGTCGCGCCCGAAACTCCCAAAAGTCCCTGCTCCGGCTTTACTCCGGCCTTTTCAAGCCGATCAACGGCGAGGGCGGCCGTGAGCCCGGAGGTGCCGAGACCCATCGCCTCATAGAGAGACAGGCCGTTGGGCAAAGGAACGACCCAATCGCCAGGAACCCTCGCGTAATCGGCATAGCCGCCGTCCTGATTCACGCCCAGCTTGTAGTTCGTCACCGCGACCTTATCGCCTTCGCGAAATCGAGGATCGGCGGACGAAATAACGGTGCCGGACAGATCGACGCCCGTCACGCACGGACGATCCGTCCGGACATTCTTGCCGACGCCACGAGCCGCCATAGCGTCCTTATAGGTGATAGCGGAGTATGCGGTCTCGATGACGACATCGCCCTTGTCCAGATCGTCCATCGTGAGCTGTTCAAACTTGCAGACGGGTTTGCCGCCGATCGTATGAACGCGATAGGCTTTGAAAGTTTTCATGACGAATCCTTGACCTCGATCGGAACCCCGAGAGTCCGAACTAATTTGCTATGGCTCGGCTGTTCGGGTGATTGCTTGAAGTGTCGCAAAAGATGACGGCATCGTGCTCGAGCCGGTCGATTTCCTTGTCCGACAGATTGGCGAACTCTTTCAATACGGAACGCGTATCCTGCCCGGTGCGGCGTCCAGACCACATGACCTTGCCTGGCGTTCTCGAGAACTTTGGTACAACGCCGGCTAGTGTCACGGAGCCAAGGTCATCGTCCGGCACCTTCAGCAGCATCTCGCGAGCCTTGAAGTACGGACTCCGAAAAATATCCGCCATCGTAAAGACGCGGCTCGCCGGAACGGCGGCAGCTTCGAGCAGCGGTTCAATTTCATCCAGCGTGTGTGCGCTCGTCCATTGCGCCACGATGCCGTCGATCACGTCGACATTCGCAAATCTCACGTTCTGTTCGAAGAAACGAGGATCGCTTCCGAGTTCGGGCTTTCCCATTGCCATCGTAAGCCTGCGATAAACCGCGTCGGCCAGTGCGGCGATGTGAATGTAACCGTCTTTCGTTGGATAGAGATTGTTAGGTGCGCTGTTCGGCAACCTGGAGCCGGAGCGCGTGTCCATCTTGCCACTCTTTTCGTATTGCGGGACCGACGCCTCCATAAAGCTGAAAGCCGAATCCACCAGAGCGGTATCCACCACCTGGCCCAGCCCGCTCTTCTCGCGCGCCAGCAGCGCCATGACGGTGCCCATGGCTGCGTACAGCGCGGTGATGTAGTCAGTCAGAGGCATCGCAACACGGGAGGGCGGCCGATCCGGATCGCCGATCAGCGACCGCAATCCGCTCATGGCTTCTCCGATCACGCCGTAACCGGGGCGATCGCGATACGGCCCCGACTGCCCGTAGCCGCTGATGCGGGTCATGACCAGGTCCGGACGCAGGGACTGAAGATGCTCGTACCCCAATCCCCATTTTTCCAGAGTGCCGGGTCTGAAGTTTTCGACGACGACGTCGAACTTCGGCACCATGCTCTTCAGCAAGGTTTGAGCCTCCGGCTTACGGAGGTCGAGCGAAGCGATCGATTTGTTACGCAGGATGCTCGACGCGTAGAGGGATTTGC
>JAFEFK010000772.1 GCA_018240625.1 Pseudomonadota bacterium | reverse complement strand
GCTGTGGCCAGATTTTCTGTTGCGCGTCCGGCAGCGCATCGAACATGGGCTTAAAGCGCTGCGGCATCAAACGATCTTCCGGGCGGTTCATCCGGTATCGCTTCCCCGGTCCGATAAGACAGCCGTCCGCGCCAGAATTCCCAGGAACGGTCGCTGAACCATCCCGGCTCGGCACGCTTCATGATGCCGACCAGATCAGCCGCACCGACCGTTTGCTCCAGCAAGACGATATCGTCGAAGGTTCCGAGATTCATCGTTTGCGCGATGATGCGCTCATCCGAGTGAACTCCGGCGCCGACCGGTTCCCACCACAGGTACTTCCGGCCGAATTCCGCCAACCGGGCTCTCGTTTCCGCGTCTGAGATCATGGTTTCAGTATAACAAATCCGCGGCATTATTTCCATGACTGCCGGCGACGCCATGTCCTTGTTCACCGCCGGCGCGGCTGGTCTTCGGCGGATTAATGCTGCGCGCCGCGTTGAGGCGCGATGCCGAGCAGACCCGCAAGGCCTGCGCGCGGCGCCACCAGATCCGCAAGCGTGTAGTCCTCGAGCACGGCCATGAAGGCATCGCGCGCTTTCGCCAGCGCACGTTTCAGCACACAGCTCGGAAAGATCGCGCAGGGCGCATCGACCGGCTTGAAGCACGCCACGATCGCCATATCGGGCTCGGTGGTCCTGATAACGTCGGCAAGACCAATTCTCTCGACCGGCTTGGCAAGGCGCAAACCGCCGTTCCTGCCCCGCGTCGTCTCGATGTACCCGGCGACTCCCAGTTGATGCGCCACCTTCATCAGGTGGGTCTGCGAAATATCGTAACTCGCAGCGATCTCGGCGATGGTTGACAGTTCATCGGGCTTGAGCGCGAGATACATCAGCACCCGCAGCGCATAGTCCGAATAGGTGGTGAGGCGCATGCATATCTCCCGTGCGGCAATCGCGCATAAAGATATATTTTGAATATTGCTTTTAAGCAAGCCCGGCCTTACTATCGTCCACTCAACTTGAAAGGGAGCGATGCCATGAGCAAAGCCACCCATATCAGCGACAACGTCGCGCGATCGTTACTGTGGCCCGGCACTGCCGCCTGCCATGCCCTCGGGCTGGATGCGAAGGGCGAGGACTACAGCGATCTGATACGCATGCTGATCAACTCGCTCGTCTGGACCGTGGCGGGCGTCATCGTCGTGGCTGTGATTATATGACGCCTGCTGCCGGGCGAATGGACCACGTGTCCGAGGACGGCATCCGCCTGCTGGTGGATACCTTCTATACGAAAGTGCGCGCCGATTCCGAACTCGGACCGATCTTCGAGCGCGCCATCAAGGACAACTGGCCGCATCATCTCGAGAAGATGTACGCATTCTGGTCGTCGGTGATGCTGACCTCGGGTCGTTACAAGGGCAATCCTGTCATAAAGCACATGGCGCTGCCCGGCATGCAACCGGAGCTGTTCACGCGCTGGCTCGCGCTGTTCGACGAAACCTGCCGCGAATTGTGCGACGACGCGATCCGCGACGCCTACAAGGAGAAGGCGGAACGAATCGCGGAGAGTCTGAAACTCGCGCTGTTCTACCGGCCCGACCGGCCATGGCCGCCACAGGCCTCGTCTGCTTCCTAAACCAGCGGAACCAAGCGCGACACCGGACGTTGATTGCCGTCAACGGAGGTCGTCATGCAAACGTTTTTCGGAATGATCCTGGGTGCGCTGCTGCTGATCGCCGGCGTTTACATCCACGATTCCATGCAGACATCGACGGTTGCCAGCGGCCAGACTGCCCAAAGCAACCAGACCATCGTCAATTGGGATGTCGCGGCGCTGGACTGGCAGGCGCTCAAACAGCGCACGCACGACGGCTGGGTGAGAATCTCGTCGCGATAGAGACCATCACTATAAAATAGAATCATGAGTCTCTTCACCTCTCCCCACCGGGGAGAGGTCG
>JAFEFK010000771.1 GCA_018240625.1 Pseudomonadota bacterium | reverse complement strand
CCTGGTCCTGGCCTACGAAGTAAACCGCCTGACTGTCGTTCAGGAGGTACTCGATTTCACCGACTGTGAGGTCGGGGTAGAGCGAGACGACCTTGCCGCCGAGCGAGAGCACGGCAAGCTCCATCCAAAAATTCTCGGGCTCGTTTTCGCCGATGATGGCGACCGTCTCGCCGCGCGCAAACGACATCGATTGCAATCCAACCGCCAGGTTGCGGACGCGCTCGAGCACGTCGCCGTAACGGAACTCACGCCAGATGCCCCGATACTTGTGACGCGCGATTAGCCGCTCGGGCTCCGCCGTGGCCCGGTCGACGAATGCCTGCGGCAATGTTTTCATTGGTGTGGCGGCTGAGGTCATTTTTCGCCCAGGTAAGCTTTCATGACCAGCGGGTCCCGCTGAATCTGGGCGGGCGTTCCGGTCGCGATCATTTTCCCGAAATCTAGTACGTAGATGCGGTCCGCGAGGTCCATGACCACACCCATATCGTGCTCGACGAGTACGACGGGGATGCCGCGCGCCTCGCGTACGTCGAGGATGAACCGGGCGAGGTCTTCCTTTTCCTCGTTGTTCATCCCGGCCATCGGCTCGTCCATCAGCAGAATTTTCGGTTCCTGCGCGAGCGCGCGGCCGAGGTCGACACGCTTGCGCAAGCCATATCCAAGTGTTCCGACCGGCTGATGGCGGATCGATTCGATTTCCAGCAATTCAATGATTTCCTCGACGACCTCGCGGTGCTGCGCTTCCTCCTTTTGGGCCCAGTGAAAATGCACGAAGGCCTGCAAAATCGAACTGCGCATATGCATGTGCCGCCCGATCAGGATGTTCTCGATCACGGTCATGCCGGGAAAGATGTGCGTTCCCTGAAACGTCCGCGCCAATCCGGATCGCGCGATTTGATGGACGCTTCGGCCGACCATCTGCTCACCATCGAACACGATGCGGCCCTGCTGCGGTCGATAGAAGCCGCTCATACAGTTCATCAGCGAGGTTTTGCCGGCGCCGTTGGGGCCGATAACCACAATGAGCTCGTCGGGCCTGATCTCGATCGAGACTTCGTTCAGGGCGACAACGCCGCCGAACGACATTCGCAGACGGTCTGCGGTCAGCATCGGCCGCATACCGCTCACGTTGGGCTCCGCATGGGTCGCCGCTTCGGCGCTCATGTCTCCTCCGTAGTCGCGCAGTCGTTCAAAGCGCGCGCGTAGTTATTTTCGTTGCGTTATGACCAATCAGGCATAATACTTACTTGCAAGTCAAAT
>JAFEFK010000770.1 GCA_018240625.1 Pseudomonadota bacterium | reverse complement strand
TCGCGCGCCGCGATCATGCGCCAGCAGACGTCCGCATCCGCCAGGGCTCCAGATTGCGCAAGATCTCTTCCGTCAGCGGTGTCGGCCTGTGGCTTGCCTCTGCGATCAGCACGGAGGTCGCTTGCGCCGACGCCACGCAGCGGCCTTCCGAAAATACAACCTGATCGAACACCACCGAGGTTCGTCCAAATCGCGACACGCCCAGTCCAAGCTCGATCGTGCCCGGCCAGTGCAACTCGCCGCGGAAACTCATGTCGAGCCGCACCATCATCCAGGCGAGCCCCGGCGGCATCAAGCCGTACTTTCTGTCCTTCACCAGCGCGACGCGGCCGGTTTCGAAATAGACCGCATAGCTTGCGTTGTTGACGTGCTGGTTGGGATCGAGATCGCCGAACCGCACGTTGTCGGACACACGAAAGGGATAATCGTCGAGGCGCGGCAGGGCTGCGGGACGGGCAGGTGCGTTCACAGGCAAAACTCCGAAAAGCCGCGCTTTTACAGCCTTTTTGTCAGGCTCCCGCAAGGGTGCGTGCAGCATGGCAGGCATATTTATGCCTTCCCTCGAACCGCACGGTTGGCTAGATAGCGGGGCGTGACCGGTATCGCCTGAGCCGGCCGGGAGATGGAAAAGAAGCTGACATGAGCGAAGCGATCAAAACCGATGTGCTGATTATAGGCGCGGGCCCGTGCGGACTGTTCGCCGTGTTCGAACTGGGTCTGCTCGACATGAAGACCCATCTCGTCGACATCCTCGACAAGATTGGCGGACAGTGCGCCGAGCTCTATCCGGAGAAGCCGATCTACGACATTCCCGGCATTCCACTTGTCACCGGACAAGGCCTCACCGACGCGCTGATGGAGCAGGTCAAGCCGTTCAATCCGACGTTTCATCTGAACGAGATGGTGGAGTCGATCGAGAAGATCGGCGATCCCGGATTCCGCGTCACCACCGATGCCGGCCAGGTGTTCGAATGCAAGGTCGTCGTCGTCTCTGCTGGTGGCGGTTCGTTCCAGCCGAAGCGTCCGCCGGTGCCGGGCATCGAAGCTTACGAAAACACCTCGGTGTTCTACGCCGTGCGCAAGATGGAGCAATTCCGCGACAAGGAGATTCTGATCGTCGGCGGCGGCGACAGTGCGCTCGACTGGACGCTCAACCTGCATCCGCTCGCAAAGCGCATCACGCTGCTGCATCGGCGCGACGATTTTCGCGCAGCGCCGCACAGCGTCGAGCAGATGCGCACGCTGGTCGCCGACGGCAAGATGGATTTGACGATCGGCCAGGTCACGGCGCTGGAAGGCGACGGTGGAAAGCTTTCAGGCGCGCATGTGAAAGGCGGCGACAACGCGATGTCGCACGTCCGTTGCGATACCATGCTGCCGTTCTTCGGGCTGACCATGAAGCTCGGCCCGGTCGCCAACTGGGGACTGCAACTCGAGAACAATCTCATTCCGGTGGAGACCGCGTCGTTCGAGACCAACGTGCCCGGCATCTTCGCGATCGGCGACATCAACACCTATCCCGGCAAGCTGAAGCTGATCCTCTCCGGCTTCCACGAGGGCGCGCTGATGGCGCAGAAGGCGCATCGCTACGTCTATCCGGACAAGCGGCTGGTGTTCCAGTATACGACTTCGTCGTCGAGCCTGCAGAAGAAGCTCGGGGTGAATTGAGTTTTCGCGCAACATCCACAAGCGAACCGTCATCCTGAGGTGCGAGCGAGGTGTGTCGCAAGCCTCGAAGGATGCGGCGGTCGCCCTTCGAGGCTCGGGCCTGGCCCTCGCACCTCAGGACGACGACAACGTGTCGGTTGCGGCGACATGGACGGTGCCGCGACGCCTACGAAAAAGTCTTGCGGCAAAGCCGGGGCAGCGGCGGTTCTGCCGGATTTGCTGCGGCCGTCTGGCGGCCCTGGCGTGGCAAATCCGCGGC
>JAFEFK010000076.1 GCA_018240625.1 Pseudomonadota bacterium | reverse complement strand
CCATGAGTCATGAGTTGCGGACGCCGCTGAATGCCATTATCGGCTTTTCGGAAATGATCGTTCAGGAGGATGTTCTGCTGCTCAATGCGGCGCGCCGTAAGGAGTATGCGCAGCTGATCAACGATTCCGGCCAGCATCTTCTATCGGTGGTCAACAGCATCCTTGACATGTCGAAAATGGAATCCGGCAACTTCGAAATACTGCCGGAGCCGTTCGCACCGCGTGACGTGCTTGTCAGCAGTTGCAATCTGCTCGCGCTGAAGGCACGCGAAAACGGCATCGAACTTATAACGCGCGCTCCGGAAGATCTGCCGCAGATCACTGGCGACCCGCGAGCATTCAAGCAGATTGTATTGAACCTGGTATCGAACGCGATCAAGTTCACGGAGCGTGGCGGAAGCGTTACGATCTCCGCTCGCGTCGAGGGCGGACGAATGGTTCTTCGTGTGCAGGACACCGGCATTGGCATCGCGCCCGAAGATCTCAAGCGGATCGGTGATCCTTTCTTCCAGGCCGGAAAAACCTATCAGCGGCACCACGAGGGCACCGGACTTGGGCTATCGATCGTCAAGAGTCTCGTTGCGTTGCATGGCGGCGAGATGGATGTACAAAGCAAGATCGCTGAGGGGACGACCGTGAGCGTCATGCTGCCACTGACGTTCGTGTCTGCTCCCCGGCCATTGTCCGACAATATCGCAACGCTGACACCGGCGGTGCGATCCGGAAAGCAAGACCAAAGCCATCAGGTGAAGAAAATTGCCTAGAAAAGCTACTGTGGACGATGTGATGCCGTCTCCCCGTCGCAAGGCGGCGGCCGCGAAAAGCGACGTTGACGAAGAGCGTGGCCTCGCTATGCGCATTCTGCTGCACAGCCCGAAAGACCTGCTCGCCGGATCGCTTGCATTTGCCGCGGTCGGCGCGATCGTTGCCAACGCGATGTTCATGCAGGCCGGTCACCATCCGTCGCCGATGTTCGGATCCAGCGTTGTGATTCCCATGGCATCGCTGCCTGCCAATCCGCTGCCGCGGCCCCGTCCAGCCGAAGCGGATTCAGCCGAAGTCAAACCCGCCGAGCAGGGTGGGATTGAATCGAAGGCTGCCGAGACAAAACCCGCTGATGCCGTCGCCAATTCTGTGAGGGCGGCCATGCCGCCGCACGCAACATCGGCGCATACTCTGCGGCCGCCAGCGCCAATCCCTGCATCCGCGCACAACGACCCCGTGGCTAATTTCATCAATTCGACGCGCCGTGTTGCGATGGTTCAGCGGACGCTGACGGAATATGGCTATGGCCAATTGAAGCCGACGGGAACGGTGGGTTCGGATACGCAGGCCGCGATTCAAAAGTTTGAACGTGATCGCAAGATTCCGGTGACCGGCCAGATGTCCGATCGTCTCGTGCGCGAGCTTGTGGCCATGACCGGACGGCCGATCGACTAGCGGCTGCTGTATGTGCTCGAGGACGGTCTGCGCCACTGGCGTGTGTGTTGAGAGTGGCCTATCGTCGTCGTCATGAGATTGAAATCGAGCATATGGGTCGCGGCGTATCTGCGCCGTTGCCAGACCGAGGGCATATTCGGTGCGGTGCGCCGGCGCGGCGCTGAAGAAGCTGGCGCGGTATTCGTCAAGCTGGCGCTGCTCGATGG
>JAFEFK010000769.1 GCA_018240625.1 Pseudomonadota bacterium | reverse complement strand
AGCGCCTCCGAAAGATTGCCGCCCGACTTTTGCTGGATCGCAATCACGATGCCGAAGAAATTCGCTTCCGGAACGGGCATGCGCTCGAAAAGTCGAGCGCAGGCGTCGCCAAGCTGCATGCCGACCGCTTGCGTTTCGATGATCGCCGAAAATTCGCTTTTCACCGGCTCGGGTGAATCGGCCGCAACAACTTTAAGCGATTCGAACAGCGGAAGGCCCGCCTTGATGCCGCGGACGATCACATCCACTGCGTCAGGAAGCTCGCGGAGAAATTTCTTCTCGCGGCGCTTCTTCAAAAAACCCAGCAGCCAGCGCGGTACGCCGAAGCCTGCCGCGAAACCCAGGCCTGCGGCCGCCAGCAAACCAGCTCCGAGGAACATCGGGAGCGCGAAGCATGTGGTGCCGAGAATACCGGAGATGATCAGGAATTTTTCTTTCGACCAGGATAGTCCCGCTTGTGCGATACGGGTGCTGAGCGCGATCTTTTTGTCCTGCTTCCGGCGCTGTTCGACTTCCCGGAGTGATACTTCGACTTGTTCGCGCCGAGATCTCTGGGCTTTGTCGATCTGCCGGGTGGTGGGTGCGCCTTGCGCGAGCGCGGCGCGCCGTTTTTCCGCTTTTGCCTGACCGGACAAGATTGGATACAGAAATACCCAAGCGACTCCGCCGACCGCGATCGCAGCCATGAATGCCAGTGCGAGACTCTGCATGTTCATGGGAGCGTGTCCTTAAGTCTCTACCTTGATTTCCGCGGCATCAAGCGCAGCGGCCAGCCGTTTTTCCTCGCCATAATATCGCGCGCGTTCCCAGAACCGCGGCCGGCCAATTCCGGTCGAACGATGCCGGCCGATGATATTGCCGTTAGCGTCCTCGCCGACCATGTCATACAGGAATATGTCCTGCGTAATAATCGTATCGCCTTCCATCCCCATTACTTCGGTGATATGGGTGATACGGCGCGAACCGTCTCTGAGGCGTGCGGCCTGGACGATAACGTCGATTGAGGCGCAGATCATTTCGCGAATGGTGCGCGACGGCAGGGAATAGCCGCCCATCGTGATCATCGACTCGCATCGTGAAAGGGCCTCGCGCGGATTGTTCGCGTGCAGCGTTCCCATCGAGCCGTCGTGACCGGTGTTCATGGCCTGAAGCAGGTCAAACGCTTCGGGGCCACGGACTTCGCCGACGATGATACGCTCCGGGCGCATACGCAGGCAATTCTTGACGAGATCGCGCATCGTGATCTGACCCTCGCCTTCGATGTT
>JAFEFK010000768.1 GCA_018240625.1 Pseudomonadota bacterium | reverse complement strand
GGACTTTAACATCGGGATGTCTTACCCCCTCACCCCAACCCTCTCCCCATGGGAGAGGGAGCGTTCTTCGTTGCTCGGCTAACCCCGCGCCTCACTCCACCGTCTGGCCGAACAATTTGCGCAACTGGACATAGCCCTGTTGCTGCTGGGTCCAATTGCGCCCGCCGATGACGCCGCCATCGATGACGAGGTCAGTGCCGTTGATAAACGATGCCTCGTCGCTCGCGAGAAACGCCGCGGCATGCGCGATATCATCGGGAATGCCGGCGCGTGGAATCGGCTGCGCTGACTTGAAGATGCCCGCCAACGTCTCGGCCTTCTTGTCCGCGGCGCCAGCCTCGACGCCAAGCGCCTTGGCAAGAATGCCGGTGGCGATCGCGCCCGGCGAAATGCTGTTGACGCGAACGCCGGATTCGCCGAGCTCCATCGCCACGCATTTGGTGAGATGGATCACCGCCGCCTTGGCCGCACCGTACACCACCGATGACGAATAACCGGCGGTATGCCCGGCGATGCTGCCGTTGTTGATGATGCTGCCTGATCCCTGTTTTTTCATGATCGGCGCGGCGTGTTTCATGCCGAGCATCACGCTGCGCACCAGTGTCGCCATCGCTTGATCGAACTTGGCAACATCGAGATTCTCGATGCCGCCAGTCTGCGCCGGGCCGCCGGCATTGTTGAAGATGCAATCGAGCCGGCCGAACTTGTCCGTCGCCGCACCGATCAGCGCGCGCATCTGATCTTCCTGCGTCACGTCGGTCTGGCGGAAGACGCAGGCGGCGCCGAGCTTTTTCGCCAGCGCCTCGCCTTCGCTCGCGCGGCGGCCAGCGATCACGACCTTGGCGCCTTCGTCGACGAAGATTTCCGCCGTCCGCCACCCAATGCCGCTGGTTGCGCCGGTAATCACCGCGACCTTGCCGTCGAGCCGTCCCATGCCGTGTCCCCTTTTTCTTGTCGGTCAGACCCGCACTATCGGCGCGCGAATGCCGCCGTGCAAGCCTTCCGGTTATGCGTCGCTGGCGGGGATCGTCGTATCGCCCGCGCCAAGCGCGAGCTGCATCATCACGGTGTCGAGCCAGCGCCCGAACTTGAGGCCGACGGACGGATGCGTACCAATCATCTGGAAGCCGGCACGCGTATGCACGCCGATCGACCCCGCATTGGCGGAGTCGCCGATGACCGCGATCATCTGGCGATAACCCCGTGTTTCGCACTCCGCGATCAGCCGCCGCAACAATCGCATGCCGATGCCGCGCCGGTGGATGGCCGGCGCAAGGTAGATCGAATTTTCCACGGTGAAACGATAGGCCGGCCGGGGACGGTAAGGGCCGGCATAGGCATAGCCGACCACAGCGCCGTCCTGTTCAGCGGCGAGATAGGGGAAGCCACCCTCTCTGAGTGCCCTGAAGCGGCGGGTCATTTCGGCAAGATCCGGCGGGATCAGTTCGAAGGTCGCCGTCCCGGTGCGGACGGCGTGATCGTAGATCTCGGTGATGGCGGGAAGGTCGGCCTCGGAGGCGGCGCGGATGACAGGGTCGGACATGAGCAAAGTCTAGAACCGGCCACCGGCGGTGGAAAGACGAATTTGCGCGTTCGTGAATCGCACTGCTCATCATCCCTCACAGCGTCGTCCCTGCGGACGCAGGGACCCATACGCCGTATCGTCAATACTCTGGATAGCGTTAGTATCCTTGTTGGACCAACATACGATGATATCGAACACAGGGATTATGGGTCCCCGCGTTCGCGGGGACGACCTGAACGAGGCAGCGACATCGCCGATACGATAAATAGAAAAGCCCCGGCTTTTGGCCGGGGCTTCGATTTGTCAGGACTGACGACTGTTTAGTCGCGCTGTCCAAGCAACTGCAGAAGCAGCGTGAACAGGTTGATGAAGTTCAGGTAGAGCGACAGCGCCCCGGTGATCGCCGCGCGTTCGGCGATGTCGCCGCCCTGCGAGGCGTAGCCGTAGATGTAGTCGTTCTTCAGCCGCTGGGTATCCCAGGCGGTCAGGCCTGCGAACACCAGTACGCCGATCACCGACACCACGAACTGCAATGCCGAGCTCGCGATGAAGATGTTCACCAGGCTCGCGATGATGATGCCGAACAGGCCCATCAGCAGGAACGAACCCATACCGGTCATGTCACGCTTGGTGGTGTAGCCGTAGAGGCTCAGCGCACCGAACGAGGCCGCGGTGATGAAGAACACCCGCACGATCGAGGTGTGCGTGTACACCAGGAAGATCGACGACATCGAGATGCCCATCAGCGCCGAGAACGCCCAGAACAGCATTTGCGCCGTTGCGGGTTTCAGGCGGTTGATGCCGAACGAGATGGCGAACACCATCGCCAGCGGCGCGAGCATGAACACCCACTTCAGCGGGCTCACGAACATCGCGTAGCCGAACGGCGTCAGGTAGGCATTGCCGATACGTGCGGCAGCGCCCGAGGCGTCGCCGGTGACGGCCGCCATGTAGATGCCGAGCGCGGCCAGGCCCGTGATGGCGAGGCCGATCGACATGTAGTTGTAGATCTTGAGCATGTACGAGCGCAGGCCGGCATCGACGGCTGCGGTATCAACGCGCCCTGCGGCCCGGCCGAAGGGGGAAGCATAGTTACGGTCAAAGTCCGACATGGTCGAATTCCCGTTGGTTATCTGGCACCGCAAAGGGTGTGCGCGGCCAGTGCGAATCTATCGCGGATACCTCGGCCTGCTGACATTAATTTTTCGTCATCAGAACCAGTGTCCGACCCAAGCTGTATGTGGGAAACTAGCACATC
>JAFEFK010000767.1 GCA_018240625.1 Pseudomonadota bacterium | reverse complement strand
GTCCCTGCCGTAAATCTTGATCATTCAGATTCGGTGCATTGAGGGCGATTTCAGATGTCCGGCGTTATTTTTAAGTCATTTCAGTTATCGCGTCAGTTATCGCGCGGCCACAAGGCGGTTTTTGCGGCTTTTGTTCTCTCTGCAGCCATGGCGACGGGGACGTCCTCTGCCTTCGCACAAAATTGTGCGACCGTAGCGACGACGAGTCCTCTCGGGCCCGCAGGTGCGTCCGTTGCCTTTCTGAATTCGGCAGCCGTTACGGCCGCCGGCGCAGCCGGCTCCTTCTCGGGCACGCTCGCCAACTTCAGTACGGCCTTTCTGACCCAGCAGGGCAGCGCTTTCGTCTCTGCTCCCGCCGATCCGAAGCCGGATCAGCCCGGCGGCGGCGTTTGGGTTCGTGGCATCGGCGGTGAAGTTACCACCAAATATACGTCGAATTTCGCAGGAACCCTGACTGCTGGTCCTGCCAGCGCCAGCGTCAATCTCGGAGGCTGCACCGGCCAGGTCCGTCAGTCGTTCTCGGGCGCTCAGATCGGACAGGATATTTCGCGGCTGAATCTCGACGGCTGGAATGTCCACCTCGGAACGACGGCCGGTTACATGGATGGCCGCACGGACGATGGCGCCGGCAATAGCACCAGGTTCGACGTCCCGTTCCTCGGCGCCTACCTTGTCGCCACCAAGGGACGCTTCTTCGCCGATATCATGGTGAGGGGCGAATTCTATGATATCAATGCCAACAGCCCGTTTGTCGGCGTGTTCAATCAGCACAGCGGCGGTCGCGGCACGTCGGTCCTGACGTCAGCGGGGTACAATTTCGCTCTAGGCGACAACTGGTTCATCGAGCCGTCCGCTGGATTTATCTGGTCGCGAACCAGCATCGACTCCACCAATATAACTGGAGGCGTTGCGGGTGTCGTCACGACCTTCAATACCAATCCGATCGAAAGCGAGATCGGCCGCCTCAGCCTTCGCGTCGGCAAGACCATTGTTGCCGGCAACATGATCTGGCAGCCCTTCGCGTCAGCTAGCGTTTTCCACGAATTCGCAGGCGACGTGACGAGCACCGTCGCGAGCATTCCTGGCGGTACGTTCGCCTGCACTGCGCCCGGAGCTTGCGTGCCGGCGCTCGTGGCCGGACAAAATTCGACGTCGCGTATCGGGACGTATGGCCAGTATTCGTTGGGATTGGCCGGTCAGGTTGCTAACACCGGCTGGCTCGGCTTCGTCCGCGTCGACTATCGGAATGGCTCGAACATCGATGGCTGGACCGGAAACGGTGGCGTTCGGTACCAGTTCTCACCCGAGATGATGGCTGGCGTCATGCCGACCAAAGCGCCTGTCAAGGCGGTGGGCATGGTGGGCGGTCCGACGAACTGGACCGGCTTCTATATCGGTGGCTTCTTTGGAATGGCGACCGGGAACACCAACATCACTTTCGTCAACGATCCGGCAGGCGCGACAAGCAATCCGAGGACGCTTGGGAAACTGGGCGGCGGCCAGATCGGTTACAACTTCCAGGTCAATAGCTGGGTGTTCGGTGCCGAAGGTGACATTGGGTTGGCAAATCTTAATGGCGGAAAATCCTGCGGTACGGCCACCGGCCAAAACGCGCTTGGTGCGCAAGTGGCCTTCGGTCCGGCGTTCCTGACCTGCGCAACGGCTTCCGACTGGATGGCGACTGCTGCAGCTCGCGTCGGCTATTCCTGGGGCAGGACATTGTTCTACGTCAAAGGCGGCGGCGCCTGGACTGATGACAAGATCAGCGTCGGCTGCGCGTTCGGACCCAACAACGGGGCGAACCTC
>JAFEFK010000766.1 GCA_018240625.1 Pseudomonadota bacterium | reverse complement strand
GTGGATGATCGTCGCCACCGCCTTCGTGCTGATGATGACGATCCCGGGGTTGGCGCTGTTCTACTCGGGCATGGTGCGCAAGAAGAACGTGCTGGCGACGATGGCGCAAAGCCTCGCGGCGGTCGCGATCATTTCCATTCTGTGGGTCGCATTCGGTTATTCGCTGACCTTCACCGGTGACGGGCCGTGGCTCGGATCGCTCAATCGCGTGTTTCTCACCGGGATGAACATGGACGCCGTCAACCCGGCCGCGAAGACGATTCCCGAAGCGTTGTTCATGCTCTACCAGATGACCTTCGCAATCATCACGGTCGCACTCGTCGCAGGCGCCGTCGCTGATCGCATGCGCTTCTCGGCCTATCTGTTGTTTTCGATCGGCTGGTTCATTTTCGTCTACATTCCGCTCGCGCACTGGGTGTGGGGCGGCGGCTTCCTCGGCGCGGCCGGCGTGCAGGATTTCGCAGGCGGTCTCGTGGTGCATCTCAGCGCCGGCGTGGGCGGGCTGGTCGCGGCAAAAGTCCTCGGCAACCGTTACGGCTATGGTTCGGAAAATTTATCGCCGTACGATTTGTCGCTTGCCGTCGTCGGCACCGGCCTGTTGTGGGTCGGCTGGTTCGGATTCAACGGCGGCTCCGCGCTGGCAGCGAATTCGCGGGCTGTGATGGCGATCATCGCCACGCATCTCGCCGCCTGCGCCGGCGCGCTGACCTGGGGCGCCATCGAATGGTCGACGCGGCGCAAGCCCTCCGTACTCGGCATGATCTCAGGCGCGGTCGCCGGCCTCGGCACCATCACGCCGGCCTCCGGATTCGTCACACCCCTGCAAGGCATCATGATCGGCATCGTCGCCGGGCTGATCTGCTATTGGGCCTGTACCAGCCTCAAGCATCGTTTCCGCTATGACGACTCGCTCGACGTGTTCGGCGTCCACGGCATCGGCGGCCTGACCGGCACCCTGCTGCTCGGCGTGTTCGCGACCTCGTCGATCGGCGGCGTTCATGGCCTGATCGAGGGCAATGCGCGCCAGTTGCTGCTGCAGTTCTATGGCGTCGTGGTCACCCTGCTCTGGTCCGGTGTCGTGACTTTCGTGCTTCTCAAGCTGGTCGGCGCCTTCGTCGCCCTGCGGGTGTCGCGCGAGAACGAGCTCGAAGGTCTCGATATCACCCAGCACGGCGAGGCGCTGCAATAGCGGCACCTCGGGCTTCCATTAGAGCGTTTTCGAGCGAAGCGGCACCCGGTTCGCGTGAAGAAAACGCGTCAAATCAAAAGCATAGAGTTCTGCTTCTGATTCCATCAGAAGCGGAAAGGCTCTAAGTCTGAAAAAGCCCGGTTCCGATCCGCCACAGCCGGGCTTTTTCATCTGGCTTCGCCACCGCGCCGCCTCGACGCGCGCCCATGTGCAGAAAAATGCCGAAAGCCGCCCTGCCTCCATTTTAGGCAAACCTGAGCAGGCTTTGAGCGCGGTCATTTCTGATCCGCCGCAACCTTCATCATTTGCACCGAAAATCCCAGCATTCGTAACCCGTTAGGGAAGCCCGCCCGTTCTGGCACGGCATTTGATTCTATCAGGCCCGGCTGTGCCCGCGTCGTGACCTTTCTCTGCGTGGTGACCCTCAGTCGAGAAAACGTCCGGTCAGTCCTGGCCGGGCCCAAGCGGGGACCAAGACCCATGAAAATCGTTATGGCGATCATCAAGCCATTCAAGCTTGAAGAAGTCCGTGATGCCCTGACCGCCATCGGCGTTCACGGTTTGACGGTGACCGAAGTCAAGGGATACGGCCGGCAAAAAGGCCATACCGAAATCTATCGCGGCGCTGAATACGCGGTGAGCTTTCTGCCGAAGATCAAGATCGAGGTCGCGATCAATTCCGACCAGGTCGACAAGACCATCGAAGCCATCACGTCGGCCGCGAAGACCGGCCAGATCGGCGACGGCAAGATCTTCGTCCTCAGCCTCGAGCACGCGGTTCGCATTCGCACCGGCGAAGCCGATGCCGCGGCCCTCTGATTTCGCGCTCACCTTCAATCAATCAGGAGTAAACCAAATGACGTTCGAACGTCCAACCCGCGCGGGATTGGCCATCGCAGCAATCGCCCTGCTCTGTGCAGCCGGCTTCGTGGATGCGGCGATGGCGCAGACCGCCGCACCGGCTGCTGCGCCCGCAGCGGCGGCAGCACCGGCGCTTGTGCCCAACAAGGGCGACACTGTCTGGATGCTGATCTGCTCCGCGCTGGTCCTGATGATGTCGGTCCCCGGTCTCGCGCTGTTCTACGGCGGCCTGGTTCGCGCCAAGAACATGGCGTCCGTACTGACTCAGGTCTTTGCCATCGTGGCCATGGTCGGCGTGATCTGGACGCTCTACGGATACTCGATGGCGTTTACCGACAGCGGCAGCATGACGCCTTACGTCGGCGGCTTCGGCAAGGCGTTCCTGCACGGCGTCGACATGAATTCGGTCGCACCGACATTCTCCAACGGCGTGGTGATTCCCGAATTCGCCTACTTCGTCTTTCAGATGACGTTCGCGATGATCACGCCCGCCCTGATCGTCGGCGCTTTTGCCGAGCGCATCAAATTCTCGGCGGTGATGCTGTTCATCCTGCTGTGGGTGACCTTCATCTATTTCCCGATCGCGCACTGGGTCTGGTTCATTCCCGCTCCGGATGACGTGGCGGCGGCCGCCAAGGCGCTTGCCGCCGCGGCCGATGGTGCAGCAAAGACTGCGGCGCAGGCCAAGCTCGACGAAATCACCGGCGGCGCAGGATGGCTCGCGGCTGCCGGCGCGCTCGACTTCGCCGGCGGAACGGTCGTGCACATCAACGCCGGCATTGCCGGCCTGGTGGGTGCTCTCATCGTCGGCAAGCGTGTCGGCTACGGCCGGGACCTGATGCCTCCCCACTCGCTGACCATGACCATGATCGGCGCCTCGCTGCTGTGGGTCGGCTGGTTCGGCTTCAACGCCGGCTCGAACCTCGAAGCGAGCGGCGGCGCCGTGCTGGCCTTCGTCAACACCATGGTGGCGACCGCCGCCGCGGCGCTGTCGTGGCTGCTCTGCGAATGGATCCTCAAGGGCAAGCCCTCCCTGCTCGGCATCTGCTCGGGCGCGGTGGCGGGCCTGGTGGCGGTGACGCCGGCTTCCGGCTACGCAGGAGTGATCGGTGCGCTGGTGCTCGGTCTGATCGTCTCGCCGGTCTGCCTGTTCTTCGTCTCGACGGTGAAGAACACGTTCCACTATGACGATGCGTTGGACGTGTTCGGCGTCCACTGCGTCGGCGGAATCATCGGTGCACTCGGCACCGGCATTCTCGTCAATCCCGCGCTCGGCGGCGTCGGCATCACCGACTACACCAACATCGCGGGCAACAACGCCGGCACCTACGATCTCGTCACGCAGATGATCGCACAGGGCAAGGCGGTGTGCGCCACGCTGGTGTGGTCGGGCGTCGGCTCGGCGATCCTCTACAAGATCGTCGATGTCCTCGTCGGACTGCGTCCCACAGTCGAAGCGGAGCGCGAAGGTCTCGATATCAACGATCACGGCGAGCGCGCCTACAACATGTGACGTTCCTCCCGGGCGCGATCGAGGTGGGTCGCGCCCCGACTTACGATGGGAACACATACCCGGCAGTGTTCCTTTCGTTCGGGGGCTCCAGCGCAAGCTGGGGCCCCTTTCTTTTGCACAAGTGCAGTTCCCGACAAGAATTGGCGTTACGACAGGGAAGCCGGTTATAACAGCCCGGAATACTCGGGCTGTTCATGAACGAACGACTCCATCCCAACGAAACCGCCGCACAATGACACCAGCGCGACTGACCCGAACCTACCTCGCCGTGCCGGCACATCGCACCAAGATGGTGCAAGGCGCCGCGGCATCATCCGCCGACGCCGTGTTCATGGATCTCGAGGACGCCGTCCCGCCGGCGGAGAAGGCCGCGGCGCTGGAGGCAGCCTTTTCAGCGCTGGGCACACGCGACTGGGGCACGAAGACCGTCGCCATCAGACTCAACGCCATCGACAGTTCATCGATCGCAAGCGAGATCTCGCGGCTTGGCGGCCACCCGCGGCTCGATGCTTTCATCATTCCGAAGGCGGAGACGGTGGCCGATATCGCGACGATACGCGGCTGGATCGCCGGCGCCAAAGGCACGCGCACCACGCCAGTCGAGATGGAGTTGCTGATCGAAACCGCGCGTGGGCTGGTGAATGTGGAATCGCTCGCCGCGGAGAGTGGCGTGGCCGCGCTCCATCTCGGCGTCGGCGACTTCGCCGCATCCATTGGCGCACGCAGCGCCGAAATCGGCGCGTCGCCCGCGGGCTACAGGCAGGTCGGCAGCGCTGCCGAGGGACATCCTGAAACTCCGCTCGATCTGTTCGCCTATCCCATGATGCGATTGCTCGTCGCCGCCCGCGCCTTTGGGCTCCGTGCGATCGACGGCCCCTGCGGCGCGTTCCGCGACCTGACAGCTACGAAATCGGCTGCCGTGAAGGCGGCGGCGATGGGTTACGACGGCAAGCAGGTCATTCACCCCAGCCAGATCGACGCCACGCGCGACGCGTTCGTGCCGTCCGATGACGAACTCGCCTACGCGCAGCGCGCCATCGCGGCGATGGACGAAGCCGAGCGCAACGGTCAGGGCGCAATCACGCTCGACGGCAAGATGATCGATTACGCGAACATCCGGATGATCCGGCGGTTGCTGAGCTTCAAGGGATCGGATTGACCCGCCGCGCGGACAGCCGGCTTCTGCGCTTCCGCACGCCGCGGCAAAGTCCGCCTCGTCCCTAAAGATGGATCGAGCAAGACCGCGATCACGCTCGCGTTTCAATTCTCGCGCTGGTCGGGCGCGATCAGTTCTATCGCCGGAAAGTAAGTCCGGTAGCGGCGCGCATCGCGAGTCAAAAGCGGCAGGCGCTCGACCTCGGCATGCGCGCCGATGAAGAAGTCGGGCAATACGCGATCTTTTCTTCCTCCGACCCCTCGGTAGGCTGCGAAGGCTTTTCCGGCAACGAATGCCACCTGACGGGAAAACGGCGCAACAGTTATGCTCATGTCAGCCAGCACACCATCGAACTCCGCGATGTCAGGAAAACGAATCGACGTTTCCGTGTAGATAATGTCATTGATCAGAAGCGGCCCATGTTGGGCCGCGTCGTCCAGCCGCGCGACTGACCATCGCCACCAATTTGGATCGCGGCCGAACACATCCAGAAGAATATTGGTGTCGATCAATGTCACAAGGTTAGTCGCCGCGGGTCCATTCCATGATCTCGTCGGTGGAGGGACCGGGACCGAGAATGCCGACGAACCTCTCGAAGCTCCCTTTCGCAGGCGCCGTATCTCCGCGCACAATTACAACGCTGCCGTCGGCGGCGCGCTTGAATTCGACCTCGCTGCCGGGGCCGATGCCAAGGTGGTCCCGGATCGGTTTGGGGATCGTCACCTGGCCCTTTTGCGTGACTTTGGTCGCCATGGCGCCCTCCGGTCCAAAAGTAATACCTCGAGATGATAAAGTAATACCTCGCAAAACGTCCGACAAGACCGATGGTTAATCGCGCCTTAACCTCGCCGTACCTATGGTAGTCATCCGACCCCTCGTCCGGCCTCGTGGTGTGGCCGAACGCCCTGAAAGTGCTGACGCTTAACCGATGGCAACCACCGCTTCATCCCATGCGGCGCAGGACGCCGGCAGTCCGGCCGCGTCCGCCGCGACGCACGAGCGGTCGCCTTTTGCACGCCTGACCGAGTTGCTGGCGCCTTATCAACCTGGGCTGCCGCTGATCACGCTGTCGCTGGGCGAACCGCAGCACCCGGTACCCAGCTTCGTTGGCCCTGTATTAGCCAAGCATATCAATGAGTTCGGTCGATACCCGATCGCCAGGGGGATCGAGCCGTTCCGCCGCGCTGTCGCGAACTGGCTGGGAGCGCGATTCGGCCTGCCCCGCGCCGTCGATCCGGAAACCGAGATTCTGGTGCTGAACGGCAGCCGCGAAGGCTTGTTTTTCGCCGCGCTCACCGCCGCCCGTTACGTCGGGGCCCGCAAGGGCACCCCCGCCATTCTGGTGCCAAATCCGTTCTATCCGGCCTATGGCGCCGGTGCCCGCGCCGCCAATTGCGAGACGGTTTTCCTGCCGACCACGCGAGCGAACGGATTTCTCCCCGATCTCGATGCGCTCGACGAAGCCACGCTGGCCCGGACCGTGGCGATCTATCTGGCATCACCAGCCAACCCGCAGGGCGCGGTTGCCTCGCGCGATTATTTTTCCCGCCTGCATGCGCTTGCGATCCGTCACGGCTTCATGGTGCTGGCCGACGAATGCTATTCGGAAATCTATACGCTGGGCGCGCCAGGCAGCGCGCTGGAATGCGCCGGGCCGGATTTCAGCAACGTCGTCGCGTTTCAATCGCTGTCGAAGCGATCGAATTTGCCGGGCATGCGGATCGGCTTCGCCGCGGGTGACAAGAATTTTCTCGCGGCCTTCCATGAACTGCGCAACGTCGCCGCACCCCAGGTGCCGGTGCCGCTGCAGCATGTTGCGGTCGCCGCCTATAGCGACGAAGCACATGTCGAGGAGAACCGGCGACTTTACCGGCTGAAGTTCGATCTCGCTGACCAGATTCTTGGCAATCGCTACGGCTATGTCAGACCGGCCGGTGGCTTTTGTGTCTGGCTCGACGTGTCGGCGCGTGGCGGCGACGAAGCCGCAACCGTCAAACTCTACAAGGAAGCCGGCGTGCGCGTGGTGCCCGGAAGTTATCTGGCACGGCCGCAAGCGGACGGCAGCAATCCTGGCGCCGGTTACATCCGGCTGGCGCTGGTGCAGGACAGTGAAACGACGGCCGAGGCGTTGCATCGGCTGGTGAAAACTCTGGACTAGAGCTGGATTTATGGTTTTGGAATCTGCGGGCACCACAGACACAAATTTAACCTCTCCCCACCGGGGAG
>JAFEFK010000765.1 GCA_018240625.1 Pseudomonadota bacterium | reverse complement strand
GGTGCTCGGCGACGGTCGCGGCGGCGCCATCCATCTCGGCGAGCGCGATTGTTCGTTACAGCGCCGTCACCAGAAAATCTGGGAAGAAGGCCCATCGCCGGTCTTGAGCGCGGCGCAGCGCGCCAGGATCGGAGCGATCTGCGCCAAAGCGATGCAGGAGATGCAATATCTCGGCGTCGGCACCATCGAATTTCTCTACGAAGAGGGCGAGTTCTATTTCATCGAAATGAATACCCGCATTCAGGTCGAGCATCCCGTCACCGAGATGATCACCGACATCGATCTGGTGCTTGAGCAGATCCGCGTCGCCGCCGGCGGCGAACTGCCGGCGACGCAGAGCGAAATCGTCATTGCCGGTCACGCCATCGAGTGCCGCATCAATGCCGAGAATCCCGTCACGTTCCGTCCCTCGCCCGGCAAGATCCTGCAATATCATCCGCCCGGCGGGCTCGGCGTGCGGATCGATTCCGCCGTCTATCAGGGCTATGTGATCCCACCCTACTACGACTCGCTGGTGGGCAAGCTGATCGTCCACGGCAAGACCCGCGCCGAATGCCTGATGCGGCTGCGCCGGGCGCTGGACGAGGTGGTGGTCGAGGGCATCGAGACCACCCTGCCGCTGTTCCGGGCGCTGGTCCGCGAGCCCGGAATTATTGACGGCGACTATCATATCCACTGGCTGGAGCAGTATCTGGCCAACGACAAGCCGGCGGGTGCCTGAACCTGCCCGCCGGCCCTGTAAAATATGTCAAAAAGCGCTGGAACCCGTTTCCTCCGGCGGCGTTGGGCACATGGCCAGGCACGCCACCGTGCGGGGGACATTTTTGCATTTTTTCAAGCTGAACATCATCCAATGGCGGTAACCCCCGCCAAATCTTCGCGTAATGCGTTCGGCCAGATCATCCTGCTGGCGGCGGGTCTTGTGGTCCTGACGGTGATCAGCGCGACATCCGTCTATCTCGTCAACAAGGCGCGCGAAGATGCGGGCTGGGTTCTGCACAGTCTGGAGGTCGAAAATGAAATCTCGCTCGCCCAGTTGCAGATGCGGCGCGCCGAGAGCTCGCAGCGTGGCTTCCTGCTGACCTCGCGGCCGGAATTCCGCACCGCGTTTGAGGAAGCGGCAAGCCAGCTTTCGCCGAGCTTCGAGCGGCTGAAGGCGCTCACGATCGATAATCCCTATCAGCGTGAGCGGCTGCAGCAGATGATCCCGCAGACCAACCAGCGGATGGAGCAACTGCGACATGGAATCGAGCTGACGCTTGCGAATCGGCAAACCGAAGCCGCCGAGATCGCGCGGCAAGAAGCCGGCCGCGACGCCATGGGGCAGATCCGCGATCTCGCGAGCGAGATGCGCGGCGAAGAAGACCGCCTGTTTGCGGCGCGGACCGCATCGGCCGACGCGAGCCAGTCGCTCTCGGCCTCGATTACCAGCATCGGCTCGGGGTTGGTGGTGGTGTTCGCAGGGCTCTCGATCTTTCTGGTGCGCCGTTCGAGTCGGGCGCGCGATGATGCGGAAGCCCAGTTGCGCGACACCAATCTCAATCTCGAATCCATGGTGGAAGAGCGTACCGGCGATCTGCGCGAGGCCAACGAGGAAATCCAGCGCTTCGCTTACATCGTCAGCCACGATCTGCGCTCGCCGCTGGTGAACATCATGGGCTTCACCAGCGAGCTCGAGGAATTGCGCGGCGACATCTTCAAACGGATCGCTACCTTAAGCCGGCCCGACGAAGCGCCGCCTCCGGCCACGGAAGAATCGGCAGCGGTAGTCGAACCGCTTCTCGATGGACCGGACAAACAATTATCGCAGGACTTCACCGAAGCGCTCGGCTTCATCAAGTCGTCGATCGGCAAGATGGACCGGCTGATCAGCGCAATCCTTAATCTCACGCGCGAGGGCCGCCGCGAATTCCAGCCGGTCCCGGTGGCCATGCGCGACCTGATCGAGAACATCGCTTCGACCATGGCGCATCAGGCTTCCGAAGCCGACGCACAAATCCGCGTCGAACCGCTGCCTGATATTGTCAGCGACCGTCTCGCACTCGAGCAGATTTTCTCGAACCTGATCGATAATGCACTGAAGTATCTGAAGCCCGGAGTTCCCGGCGATATCGCCATCCGCGGCCGGCGCAAGCTGGGCTTTTCGATCTATGAAATTACAGATAATGGACGCGGTATCGATCCGAAGGATCACCAGCGAATCTTCGACCTTTTCCGCCGCGCTGGAACTCAGGACCGGCCAGGTCAAGGCATAGGACTCGCCCACGTCCGCGCGCTGGTTCGCCGGCTCGGTGGAACCATGTCGGTCTCCTCGGAACTTAACACCGGAAGCACTTTTACTGTTACCCTGCCCGCCACATGGACGGGCATCAATCGGGATAAGCAAGCATGAGTAAGCCAGTTACCATCATCATGATCGAGGATGACGAAGGTCATGCCCGGTTGATTGAGCGCAATATCCGGCGCTCGGGTGTCAACAATGAGATCAAGCCGTTCACAAACGGTACAGATGCCGTCAACTACCTGTTCGGTACGGATGGCAGTGGCTTGCCGCACAAGGGAGAAGCGTTGCTCATCCTGCTCGATCTCAACCTGCCGGACATGACCGGCATCGATATCCTGCGGCGGGTGAAGGAAAACAAATATCTGAAATGCGCGCCCGTGGTCGTGTTGACGACCACGGACGACTCCCAGGAGATCAAGCGCTGCTACGAACTCGGATGCAACGTCTACATCACCAAGCCGGTGAACTACGAGAGCTTCGCCAACGCGATCCGTCAACTCGGTCTGTTCTTCTCCGTCATTCAGGTTCCTCAAGCCGCCCCATGAGCGACAAACCCACCATACTTTATGTCGATGACGACGACGGGCTCGCCCGTCTCGTCGAACGCGGTCTGTCGCGTCATGGGTTTGTTGTGGAACGTGCAGCGACCGGCGAAGCGGGGCTCGCGCGCATCGCACAAGGCGGCGTCGATGTGATCGCACTCGATCAATACATGCCCGGCCTCGACGGCCTTGAAACGCTCGAACGGATTCAGGCGATCCCCGGCGCGCCCCCGGTGGTGTTCGTCACCGCATCGCAGGACTCGAAGATCGCCGTGACCGCGCTGAAGGCCGGCGCCGCCGACTATCTCGTCAAGGACACCCTCGGCGATTTCGTCCCGCTGCTCCAGGTCGCCGCCGAGGTGGCGATTCGGCAAGCGATGGTGCAGAAGGCGCGCGACGAAGCCGAGGCCGAGGTTCACGCCTCGCGAGACCGCTTCGCGGCGCTGGCCGCCGAACGCGAGGTCCTGCTGCGCGAAGTCAACCATCGCGTCGGCAACAGCCTCCAGATCATCGCGTCGCTGCTGCACCTGCAGGCCAATTCCAGTCCCGACGACGACGTCAAGGCTGCGCTTACCAACGCAATGGGCCGTGTCGCGGCCGTGGCGCAGGTGCACCGCCGCCTCTACACGTCGCACGACCTGAAGAGCGTGCTGCTGAACCAGTATCTCGAAGCGCTGCTCGAGGATCTCCGGCGGTCCGCCGAAGGCAACCGGATGTCGCGGCTCGATCTGAAGGCCGAGCCGATCGAGATCGATCCGGATCGCGCCGTCGCGATCGGAATCATCGTCAACGAGCTCGTGATGAACGCGGTCAAATACGCCTACCCCGACGGCCCCGGTCCGATCCATGTCGAACTCGGCAGCAACGGCGACGACATCAAGCTGTCGATCACCGATGATGGCGTCGGTCTCAACGCGAAAGCCGATCCACGCTCGACGGGCATGGGCCAGCGGATCGTCTCCGCCATGGCGCAGAAACTCGACGCCAAGGTCGACCGCGATCCGGCCCATGCCGGCACGCGCATCGTGTTACGGTTCCGCCGCGAAAAGGCTCTTGCCGCAAAGCCCCGGCCTGCAACGGCGGCCTGACAGGCTGGATCGCTGCATTGAATTGCGACATTTCGAATTGCGACATTTCAGCTTTCGGTGAAACGTCTTGCACGGCACCGATGCTATCTCCCTCGCACGAACAGCAGGCTTGGCGTGGACACCTCCGATCCGCCGCGTCAACGCACCTCCCATAAAATCGAGGGCGCCGGCGGCCGCTTAGGATAAGCGGTGAGCTAAGGTGCTCGTGCGAGCGATATCCGCTGGCTTGCTATGGTTTCGGCCGGCACCGATGAAGCGGCATTGCCCCAGCTATTCCGGATATAAGTCAACACCGCACCGACCTGCTGGTCGTTCAACCGCCAGTCGAACGCGGGCATCGCCGGCGCGGTCGGCATCCGGGCGGTCGAGACCGCGCGCGTTCCATGTAAAACCACGCGTGCGAGCGTGGTCGGATCGTCCGATTGCACTAACGCGCTGCCGGCAAGCCGCGGAAAAAGATGGACCTCGCCTTCGCCGGAGTCCTTGTGGCAGGCGGAGCAATTATCCTTGTAGATCGCGGCCCCGGCCGTCATCGCAGGATCGCTCGCCACGACCGGGGTTGGCCTCGATTCGGAGCCGCCCACGCCGCTATCCCTTAGATAGGTTGCGATCGCAGCGACGTCCCCGTCACTCATATGGGAGGTCGAGTGAGACACCGCTTCCGCCATCGGGCCCGACGCCAGCGTCCAAGTGTTGGTCCCTGTCTTGAGGTATTGAACGAGATCATCTTGCGACCAACCGCCGATGCCCTTGTGTGCGTCCGTCGTAATGTTGGGTGCAAACCATCCCTGAAGCGTCGCGCCAGCCAGAGGTGTAGCAGTGTTGTCGCCGCCGAGAATTGTTTTTGGCGTATGGCAGGCGCCGCAATGCCCCGGACCTTCGACGATGTAAGCGCCGCGATTCCATTCGGCCGACTTCCCCGAATTGGGTTCATAGCGGCCCGGCGTGAAATTCAGCCAATTCCAGAACACCATCGCGAGCCGGATGTTCAAGGGAAACGGCAATTGGTTCGAGACGACCTTGTTGCTGACCGGCGCAACGGTTTTGAAATACGCGCGCATCGCCGACACGTCGTCGTCGCTCAACTTGGTGTAGGCGGGATACGGCATCGCCGGATAGAGCCGCTTTCCGTCGTGGCCTCTGCCGTCATGCAACGCCGCGACAAATTCAGCATCGGTCCAACTCCCGATGCCGGTCTCGCGATCCGGCGTGATATTGGGCGAAATCAGGTTACCGAACGGCGTCTGCAACACCAGTCCCCCGGCGAACGGCTTGCCCCCCGGCGCGGTATGGCAGGCGGCGCAATCGCTGAGCACCGCGAGATAGCGCCCGCGTTCGATGCGATCGAAGCTTTGATTGCTCTGCGCCGCTGCGGACGCACTGAGCACACAAACGAAAACGGCCGTTATGAGGGATCGGCGCATCATGCTCTCCCTAACCCAGCGGTCCCGGATTTTTCAGATAACGATCCTTGATCGCATCTGCCGTCCAATAGGCCAGTGCGCCCACCGTATCGGTTGGGTTGTAGCCGTGGTTTTGCGGGAATACTGACGCGCCGCCGGGTACGAACACGTTATGCACGTCCCAGCTTTGGCAGTAGCGATTCAGCACGCTGTCGGCGGGATCGGCGCCCATCACCGTGCCCCCGGTGTTGTGCGTTGTCTGATAGATCGTGCTGTTATAGGGACCCTTGCGCGGACTTGCCGTCATCTCGGCCGGGTCCATCGCCTTTGCGATCTCGGCAAGACGCTCGGTGAGGTAGGCCGACATTTTCAATTCATTGTCGTGGAAATCGAACGTCATCCGCATCAACGGGCGTCCGAAGCGATCCTTGTAGGTCGGATCGAGATCGAGATAGCAGTCCTTGTAGCTGTACGAACTGCCGTGTGTCGAAAGACTGAAAGCTTTTTGATACGTCTCCGCCGTGGCCTTTTTCCACTGTGCGCCCCATTTGGGTGTGCCCTTCGGCACCGGCCGCGTCTGGATCGGACGGCCGCCCGTTTGTCCCGCGCCCATATAGCCGCCGCCGACGAAACCCAAGCCCGAATGATCGAAATTGTCGCCGTTGTAGTCGTCGATGATCATGCCGTGCGCGCCGGTGGCGATGAACGGATTCAGAATCTTGTCCTTCAGGATGATGCTGACGCCCGACGTGGTCTGGTAGGCATAGTTGCGGCCCACCACGCCCTGCCCGGTCTGCGGATCGTAGGGTTTGCCGATGCCCGACAGCAGCATCAACTGGACGTTGAAGAACGAGAACGCGCACAGCAGGACGATGTTGGCGGGCTGCTCCCACTCCCCACCAGACGTATCGACGTAGGTCACCCCGGTCGCACGCTTTCCGGTCGAATCCAGATTGATTTTGGTCGCTTCGGATTCGGTGCGCGCCTCGAAATTCGACAACCGCATCAGCGCCGGCAGCACGCACGTCTGCGGACTTGATTTGGCGTAGTTGCCGCAGCCGAAACGTTCGCAAAAACCGCAATAGGTGCACTGGCCAAGCTTCACGCCAAGCGGGTTGGTGTAGGCCTCGCTCAGATTCGATGCGGGCTGCGGAAACGGCGTGTGCCCGGTCTTGCGTGCGGCCTCCGCGAATAATGTCGCGCCCAGCCCCTGCTTCAATGGCGGCGTCGGATATTCCGACGACCGCCAGCCTTCGAACGGATTGCCGCCCGCCTGCTTCGCGCCGCGGATGTTGCCGGCTTTTCCGGAGGTGCCGCAAAGTTTTTCGAAGCGGTCGTAATACGGCTCGAGCTCGTCGTAACTGACAGGCCAGTCCTGGATCGTCATGTCCGCCGGCAGCGCGCCCTTGCCATAGCGCTCCTCAAGATGACTGCGGAGCTTGAAGTCGGTCGGCAGGAAGCGCCAGGTCTGACCGTTCCAGTGCACGCCGGCACCACCCACGCCGTTGCCGGGCAGGAAGCCGGAAAAATTACGAATGGGAAGTGCGGTCTGGCTGCCGTTGTTGCGGAAGGTCAGCGTGTCCTGCGCGGGCCGCAAGAACAGGTCCAGCCGAACCGCATAACGCAACTCGTCCTGCGCGTACGCGGGCGGAAAATCCGTCGCCGTGTCGCGCCACGGCCCGCGTTCGAGAGCGACGACATCGAGGCCGGCTTTTGCCAGTTCATAGGCGAGGATCGAACCGGTCCACCCCAGACCGATGATGACAACGTCCTTCGGAGGAAGCTTCCGCGCCATCAGTGCTCTCCCACCGTCCAGTCCGAACGTCCCATGATGCTCACGGGCGGCAGCGGATATTTTTCATTGTGATGCTCGACCCAGTCGCGATAGTCGTAACGGGCGCCTGGAAAGCCCACCAGTTTCCATCCGGCCATATCGCGATTGCCGCCATAGATCGGGTCGGCAAAGTAACCCTCCTGTGTATTTTGAAGCAGCAGCGTGAAGAACGCGGCGCTCTTGACGTCCTTGAGTTCGATTGAACCGGATTCGAGACCTCCGAGCACCTTGTCCTGATCGGCAGGCGCAAGATCCTGAAACGGCTTGCCGCCGAACGTAGCCTTCACATAGTCGGCCAGCGCCTTCAGTCCGGCTCGATAGCGTGCGGCAGGCGTGTCCGGCATCTGGTAGCCCTGGGTCGCAGCACCCGGCATAAACGGCGGGCGCGTGTAAAGCCCTTCGCTATGGCCGTAGGGACCGGCGAGCTGTCGATCGATGAAAACCGCGCAGCCGGAATCTTTGCCGCCGGGTCCGCGATCGTCGGGAGGGATCAAGCGATCGACGGCGGCCTCGATCGCCGACGCTTCATCCGCGGTAAAAAACATCCAGGGCCCGGGGCGCACGACGGTCGGCGGCGTTGCCGTGCCTGGCGCCCATGGCAGCGCGCCGCCGATGGACAATGCGCGAACAGCGCCGGTGCCGGATACGATGAGCGCGGCGGTCGAGCCTAGAAACAAGCGTCGTGAGAGCCACGGCGAAACGCGTTTATCGACCCCGGTCATCCTGTTTCGCCTTGTCGCATCAAACCCGCGCTCGTCGCCCGCGCGATATACTTGATCTTCTCTTGGCAATTGTCGTCGAGTTTCTTTTTCCGCGGGCCTGGAACAATTTCTGTCGTTCCGAAAAGCGAACGATCCGGTTGCCGAGCTGTCTCGCACGCACACCCCGGGCCTGCTATAAAGCCGCATGACGTCGCGCGACTCCGCCTCTTCCGAAATCACGCCCGAGCTTCTGCTGCGCGCTTATGCCTGCGGCATCTTTCCGATGGCCGAAAGCGTCGACGACCCGACCTTGTTCTGGGTCGAGCCGGAGATGCGCGGCGTGATCCCGCTCGATGGATTTAACATCTCATCGCGCCTCGCCCGCACCGTGCGATCGGACAGGTTTTCCGTCACCGTCGATACCGCCTTCAAGGCCGTCATCGATGGTTGCGCTGAACCGCAGCCCGGCCGCGACAACACCTGGATCAACCGCCGCATTCGCGACCTCTACATTGCGCTTCATGAGCTCGGCCACTGCCACAGCGTCGAGGTCTGGCAGGACGGCGACCTTGTCGGCGGTCTCTATGGGGTCAGGCTGGGCGGCGCATTTTTCGGCGAGAGCATGTTTCATCGCACGCGCGATGCGTCGAAGGTGGCGCTGGTGCATCTCGTCGCACGATTGATCGCGGGCGGCTTTGTGCTGCTCGATACGCAGTTCGTTACGGATCATCTGCGCACACTCGGCGCGATCGAAGTGCCACGCCGCCGCTATCGCGCGTTGCTGGACGACGCAGTGAAGGATGATGCCGATTTCGGAGCGCTGCCGGTCGACCGGCCGCTTGAAGGCGCGGATGCGCTGCGGATCATCGCGAGCCGCACGTAGAGCCTTTTCGCTTCTGATGGAATCAGAAGCGAGGCTCTACGATTTTGATTTGACGCGTTTTCTTCACGCGAACCGGTATCCACTTCGCTCGAAAACGCTATAGGGCGGCCGACACCTATTGCCGGAACGCCGGAAAGAACGGATTGCTCTGCGGCCGCGGTTGCTGCTGCGGTGGAGGCGGAGGC
>JAFEFK010000764.1 GCA_018240625.1 Pseudomonadota bacterium | reverse complement strand
TACCCAATCGGTCGGTGCCGTTGCGGTGACGGCTCCAAGCGACCCCAGCATGATCATGCAGCCGTTGACGAGGGCGATACGCTCCCTGGGAAACCAGATGACCACGGCCTTGAGCCCTGCCATCAATGAGGCTGCAACCCCAAGTCCTATCATGGCGCGCGCAACCAGAAGCTCCGAAAATCCCGTTGCGGTCCCGAACAGGGTCGCGCCGCCGGCCGCCATCACCAGCAACACGCCCTGGACACGACGCGGTCCATACCTATCGAGAAGGACGCCAATGGGAATTTGGACACCTGCGAAGACGAGGAAATAGACCGATGCGAGCAGCCCGGTCTTTGCGGCATCAAGTCCAAATTCGGATGCCAGCGCTGGAGAGATGGAGGCGTTGATGGTTCGGAAGAGGAAGGAAAGATAATAGCCAGCGGCAAATGGGAGGAAGACGGCCAGGATCAGGCGCCACCACTTCCGGCTCAGGTGATCATCGACGTGTTGACATTCATCCGCGTCCGGTTCGGTGCTTGTCGCCGCTCGTATTGCGTCTTCGTATCCAGCTTGATCATGCCGGCCAGCAGAAGGCGTTCGGGAGGTGACGAAAGTTGGAATTGCTGCCGCCCTCCTGGGCGGCAGCGGATGATTCCTGCTTTATATTTGCATCGCCTCGCAAACCGGCGCCGTTTGGGGTGTCTGTCGGCTTGAGGTCGACTGTCTCATCCTGATCGATTATCGATTTCAAGCCGTTAAATCGTGTCGCATTGAGGCGATCGATCGTCTCCTGGATAAGCGAACGGTCCTGCTGAACCCGCTGATCGACTTGCTCGGCCAGGACCTTGAAGCGCTCATCACCGAGCTGGCAGGCTTCTCGCTGTTGCTGTTGCGACAGCGGCGGCATCACGGCGAGGTGATATCGCGCATGCAGCGCGACCGTCTCAGCGATTGTCCGTAAATTGCGCTCCAGAGAATCGAATCGGGCGTGTATGTCGTCAAAACCGTCATGCACCGCATTTTCTGGAGGGCGCGGATTCAGAAATTGTGCAAGCGCAGCCTCCACGATCATGCTCTTGCCCACGCCCGGACGTTCAGTCGCAGCTTCGAGTTGCTCGTGAATCTTCTCGGTGATCCGGACGGTTACCTTGCGGGTTGCCGCGGAATTCCGTTTGTGAGGTGGCGATTTTGCCACCGCGGCCTGGCTGGCCTCCAACTCGGGTTCGCCGTGGAGCTGCATTTTCGCTCTTCTCCGTACTCTGAGCGCACCGATCAAGGCCGCAACGATTGCGGTGCGACGGATTTTGCCAAGGGGTGATTGAGTCTGATGGAGGCAACAGAAGAGCAGCATCGTTGGCGCTGCAACCGTCGACGATAGCGATCGTACCTTGGCGTAGCGAAAGAAGGGATCGGCGGGCTGATTAGCTCGCGCCGGCGCCGGCGTCGTCGTTGCCACGCACGGCGTTCTCCCCGTCGTGCGATTCGATACTCACCTCCTTCAGCATGGTCGACCCGCTGGATAGCCTCCGCCCGAGAGCTTCGACAAAACGATCATAGCGCTCCGCGCCCTTGGCGCGCGCTGCTGGGCTCGATTGCTCCGGCAGCGCTGGCGTTGATGTCAGCCAGAAGCGGATGAACAGCGCGATCGTCTCCAGCGTGACGGTATCGTTTCGTTCGAGCCGTTCGAGGACGCGCACGATCCGATCCAGCCGCTTGGCGATCGCGGCCTCCCTCCGGTCGGATTCGTCGGGCGAAAGGAAGGAGGCGATGGCAGCCTCCGCGACCAGCGACTTGGACTTGCTGTGACGCTTTGCGAAGGCCTCCAGGCCAGCGAAGGTCTCTGGATCGAGATAGATGCTGAGTTGGGCCTTTTTCATGCTCACTAGCCTAGAGATCCATCGGATCCTCCGGGTCGATGGTGACGGAACGCGCGATGCCCTGCATCGAACGGCTCAGAGCCCTCGCCTGCACCGCATCGGTGTCGCCATCATCTGGCGCGGCATCGAACTCGTTCTCGGCCAGGGGAGCCCCAATGACGAC
>JAFEFK010000763.1 GCA_018240625.1 Pseudomonadota bacterium | reverse complement strand
TTTCTTGTTTTGAATAGCCGTGACGAACCGCCGGATCAGATGTGGTCGTCGGTAAAATTCTCGTCAAAGCCGTGCATGCGGAACGCCCACTGGAATCCCACCACCGCGCCTTTGATGGGTTGAAGCAGAAGCAGCGACAACAGCAGCGTGATGGGCAGGTAGATTGCAAGCTGGAACGCGACCGGCGGCGAATAGTTGGTCTCGATCATCAGCGCCAGCGGCACCACGATGTGGCCGACGATGACGATGACGAGATAGGCGGGCAGGTCGTCGGCGCGATGCGGAGAAAAATCCAGTCCGCATGCCGAGCAACTGTTGTCGACCTTGAGGAAAGCACGAAACAGCTTGCCTTCACCGCATTTCGGGCAGCGGCCGGAAAATCCGCGCTTGATCGCGGTCCACGCATCACGCTTTTCGCCTTTGGCAGTTTCCCGGGTCCAGACCTTGGTTGCCGTGTTTGCGGAATCGATCTGCACCGTCATGATCTGCCCTTCTTCGGTTTGCCGGACGGTCCTTTGCCCGGCTTGCGTTTTGCTTTGCGCGGCGTCCGGCCCGGATGATTCTTCGACTGGGCCTTGGGATGCCGTTTTCCCCGCGGACCGCGCGGCCCCTTGGTATCTCGTTCGCGGCGGCCGCGTGGCCCGGCCTGACCTTCAGATAGGAGTTCGAAGCGTAGCGCGCCAGCCACTGGAGCAGCTTCTACCAGACGAACCTTGACCACGTCACCCAAACGGTGCATGGCACCGCTGCGTGTGCCGATCAGCGCGTGACGATTCTCATCGTAGTTGAAATATTCGGTGCCCAGCGTCCGGATCGGGATCAGTCCGTCGGCGCCGGTATCGGCCAGCTTCACGAACAGGCCTGCGCGCGTCACGCCTGAAATGCGGCCCTGGAAGATGTCACCGATGCGATCGGCGAGGAAATGCGCGATCAGCCGGTCGGCGGTCTCGCGCTCTGCCTTCATGGCGCGGCGTTCGGTGACGGAAATCTGTGCGGCCACTTCGGCCAGCGTCTCGATGGTCTCGGTCTCAGGGAGTGCACCGTCGCCGAGGCCCAACGCGCGGATCAGGGCGCGGTGCACGATCAGATCGGCGTATCGCCTGATCGGAGACGTGAAATGCGCGTAGCGGCGCAGGTTCAGTCCGAAGCGGCCGTAGTTCTCCGCCGCATATTCCGCCTGCGCCTGCGAGCGCAGCACCACTTCGTTGACCAGCGGTTCGGAATCGTGGCCTTTCACCTGCGCCAGCACGCGATTGAACAGTTCGGGCCGCAACGCGCCACTCTTGGCAAAGGACATGTCGAGCGTTTTCAAAAATTCCTGAAGGTTGTGGACTTTTTCCACCGTCGGCTCGTCGTGGACGCGGTAGATCAGCGGCAGGCTTTTCTTTTCCAGCGTTTCGGCGGCAGCGACGTTGGCGAGGATCATGAACTCCTCGATCAGTCGGTGCGCGTCGAGCCGTTCGGGCACGATCACGCGATCCACCGTGCCGTCTTTCTTCAGCAAGATCTTGCGCTCGGGCAGATCGAGATCGAGCGGATCGCGCTCGTCGCGGGCGAGCTTTACCAGCGCATAGGCCGCATAGAGCGGTTTCAGGATCGGATCGAGCAGGGGCCCCGTGATGTCATCGGGATGACCATCGATCGCGGCCTGCGTCTGCGCGTAGTTCAGCTTTGCCGCCGAGCGCATCAGGATGCGATGAAACGTATGCGAGCGTTTGCGTCCATCCGCGCCGATCACCATGCGCACGGCGAGCGCGCCGCGCGGTTCGCCCGGCACCAGGGAGCACAGGTCGTTGGAGATGCGTTCGGGGAGCATCGGCACCACGCGATCCGGGAAATACACCGAATTGCCGCGCTCCAGCGCGTCGCGATCGAGCGCCGATCCCGGCCGCACATAGAATGCGACGTCAGCGATAGCGACGTTCAGGATGTAGCCACCCTTGTTTTGCGGATCGTCGTCGGGCGCGGCATGCACCGCGTCGTCGTGATCTTTTGCGTCGGGCGGATCGATGGTGACGAGCGGCAGATCGCGCCAATCCTCGCGGCCCTGCAGGGTTGCGGGCTTCGCATTTTCGGCCTCGCGCACGGCCGCCGGCGCAAACGCCTGCGGAATGTCGTGGGCATGAATCGCGATCAGGCTGACCGCTTTTTCGGTCGCGAGCGAGCCGAGCCGCTCCTTGACCTTGCCGGAGGCGAGGCCGTAACCGCGGGTGCGGACGAGATCGACGCTGACGAGATCGCCGTCTTCCGCGCCGGCGCTGTCGGCTTTGGCAATGTTCAGTTCGCGCCCCGCTTGCTTCTTGTCGACCGGCACCAGACGGCCGCCGCCTTGCGGCAGCGCGCGGAAGATGCCGAGAATGCGCGAGCGATTGTGGTCGATGACCTTGATGACGCGGCCGCGATAGGGGGTTGCTTCGTCCGGCTCCACCGCTTCGATCCGCAGCAGCGCGCGATCGCCGACGCCGGCTGCGGTGCCCGGCTTCGCGCGGCGCGGCACATGGATGCGGATTTTCGGCGGGGTGCTGCCATCCTCATCGTTCCACTCGGTCGGCGTTGCGATCAGTTCGCCGTCGCTGTCGCGTCCGGTGATGTCGGCTATCAGCGTCGGCGGCAGCGCCTTGGGTTCATGGATTGTCTTGCCGCGCTTGGCGATCATGCCGTCGTCGGCGAGTTCGCGCAGGAGTTGCTTCAGCTCAGCACGATCCGCATTTTTCAGGCCGAACTCACGAGCGATCTCGCGTGTGCCGACCTTGCCCGGATACGCGCGAATGAAAGCGACGATGGTCGCACGGTCTGGAAAATGCGTGTCGCGCGGTTTGCTCACATCAGCCGTTCTTGCCAGCACTCTTCTTTGCGGGAGTCTTCGCGGCC
>JAFEFK010000762.1 GCA_018240625.1 Pseudomonadota bacterium | reverse complement strand
GCATCACAACTCCCTTCCAGCGCGCACTGACCACAACCGTCAACGATATCGACCACATCGTCGCGAATTCGTACAACGGCATCGGCATCATCAAGGTTTTCTTCCAGCCCAACGTCAATATTCAAACGGCAAACGCGCAGGTCACGGCGATCGCGCAAACGATGATCAAGCAGTTGCCGGCGGGTGCGACGCCGCCGCTGATCCTCAACTACAGCGCGTCGACGGTTCCCATCCTGCAAATTGCGTTGTCCGGCGAGGGGCTGACGGAGCAGAATCTGTTCGACGTCGCCACCAATCAGTTGCGCACTCCGCTCGTGACCGTGCCCGGTGCGGCGATTCCATGGCCCTTCGGCGGTAAACAACGCCAGGTCCAGATCGATCTCGACCCCGCGGCGATGCAGGCGCGCGGCCTGTCCGCGGCCGACGTCGCCAACGCGCTCGCCGCGCAGAACCTCATCACGCCGGTCGGCACCCAGAAAATCGGCGGTTTCGAATACACGATCCAGCTCAATAACTCGCCGGTGCGGATGGACGGTCTCGGCGATTTGCCGATCAAGACGGTCAACGGAGCGATGGTGTACGTGCGCGACGTCGCCACCATTCGCGACGGGAATCCGCCCCAGACCAATATCGTTCACGTCGATGGCGGCCGTTCGGTGTTGATGATGGTGCTCAAGGCCGGTGCTGTTTCGACGCTGGATATTATTTCGGGCATCAAGCAGAAAGTGCTCGATGTTAAATCGGCGCTGCCCGATGCGCTCAAGGTCGGATTCGTCGGCGATCAGTCGCTGTTTGTCCGGGGCGCCATTACCGGGGTGGCGAAAGAGGGCATCATCGCTGCGCTGTTGACCAGCATCATGATCCTGCTGTTCCTCGGGAGCTGGCGTTCAACGGTCATCATCGCGATATCCATTCCGCTGGCCGTTCTCGGCGCCATCGTCATGTTGTCCGCGCTGGGCGAAACGCTCAACATCATGACGCTGGGCGGCCTCGCGCTCGCGGTCGGTATCCTCGTCGACGATGCCACCGTGACCATCGAGAACATCAACTGGCATCTGGAGCAGGGCAAGGACGTGGAGACGTCGATCCTCGACGGCGCCAACCAGATCGTGACGCCGGCATTCGTCTCGCTGCTCTGCATCTGCATCGTGTTCGTTCCGATGTTCTTCCTGGAAGGGGTCGCGCGGTTTCTGTTCGTGCCGATGGCGGAAGCGGTGATGTTCGCGATGATATGGTCGTTCATCCTGTCGCGCACCTTGGTGCCGACCATGGCGAAATATCTGCTGAAGCCCCATGCGCATCATGCCGAAGGCGAGCAGCCCGCTCCGTCGCGAAATCCGCTGGTGCGGATGCAACGCAGTTTCGAGGCAAGGTTCGAGCGCCTTCGCGGCGGTTACCACGACCTTCTCAAGCTTGCGTTGCATCGCCGCGGCATTTTCGTCGTGGGGTTCCTCAGTTGCGTGGCGGTGTCGTTCCTGCTGGTCCCGTTCCTCGGCCGGAACTTCTTTCCCTCGGTCGATGCCGGACAGATTCTGATGCATGTGCGGCTTCAGGTCGGCACCCGCGTCGAGGAGAGCGCTTATCAGTTCGCCGAGATCGAAAAGCGGATTCGGCAAGTCATTCCATCCGACATGATCGACACGCTCGCGGACAATATTGGCATGCCGATCAGCGGCATCAACATGACCTACAACAACACCGGCGTCATCGGCCCGCAGGATGGAGACGTCCAGATCAAGCTGAAGGAAGGTCATCGGCCTACCGAGGAATATGTCCGCGAGTTGCGTGCGGAATTGCCGCGGGCATTCCCGGGCGTGACCTTCGCGTTCCTGCCCGCGGACATCGTCAGCCAGATCCTGAATTTTGGCGCGCCGGCGCCGATCGATCTGCAAATTCGCGGAGCAAATCTTGCTGCCAACTTTGACTACGCCAACGATCTGTTGCGGCGAATACGCAAAATTTCCGGCGTCGCCGACGCGCGAATTCAGCAATCGCCGAATAGTCCGAGCTTCAACGTCGATGTCGATCGGACCCGTGCGCAGTATGTCGGTCTGACCGAACGGGATGTGACCAACAGCATGGTTGTGAATCTCGCGGGTAGCAGCCAGGTTGCGCCGACCTATTATCTGGATCCTGATAACGGCGTGTCCTATTCGGTGGTG
This sequence comes from Pseudomonadota bacterium, assembly GCA_018240625.1. GTDB lineage: Bacteria > Pseudomonadota > Alphaproteobacteria > Rhizobiales > Xanthobacteraceae > Nitrobacter. The sequence continues at coordinate 4,918 of JAFEFK010000762.1, read as the reverse complement.
ATGCAGACGCCGCAATACCGGATCAACTCGCTCAGCGCGCTTCAAACCCTGCCGATCACCGCGGCGAATACAACAACGCCGCCAATTCTTGGCGGCATCGCCAATATCACGCGCTCCAGGGCGAATGCGGTGGTGTCGCAATACGACATTCAATCGATGGTCGAAATTTTTGCAACGCCGCAGGGCCGGGATCTCGGCGCGGTTGCGGCCGATATCCGGAAGGTGATGGCGGACACCGCCAAGGATGTTCCGAAAGGCAGTTCTGTGGTGCTGCTGGGGCAGGTGCAGACCATGAACAGCGCCTTCTCGGGCCTGCTGTTCGGCCTGCTCGGTGCCATCGTGCTCATCTATCTGCTGATCGTGGTCAACTTCCAGTCGTGGTCGGATCCGTTTGTGATCATCATGGCGCTGCCGGCGGCGTTGGCGGGTATCGTCTGGATGCTTTTCACATCGCATACCACCCTCTCGGTGCCGGCCCTGACCGGCGCGATCATGTGCATGGGCGTCGCCACCGCGAACAGCGTGCTGGTCATCAGCTTTGCCCGCGAGCGTTACGCCATCACCGGAGATCCGGTGACGTCCGCCCTTGAGGCGGGATTCGTGCGTTTCAGGCCGGTGCTGATGACGGCTCTGGCCATGATTATCGGTATGGCGCCGATGGCGCTCAGCCTGGGCGAGGGGGGCGAGCAGAACGCGCCCCTCGGCCGTGCCGTCGTCGGAGGCTTGATTTTCGCGACGGTTGCGACACTGATGTTCGTTCCCGTCGTGTTCAGTATGGTTCATAAGAAACAACCCGCGAAAAGCGAGACCACGTTGGAGACGGCACATGGCCACTGAACGGAGCTCACCGGTGTCCCACCGGAAGCTGGGCATCGCGGGCATCGCGGTGCTGTGTGGGGCCGTAGCCATCGTCGCAACCGGCATCATGTCGCGTGAAAAAAGCAATGCCGACCTGCGCAACTGGACCGACGAGCAGGCGATTCCGACGGTCGCGGTGATCCGGCCCGAAGCCAAGGCTTTGACCTCCACGCTCGACGTGCCCGGACGGCTTGAGGCTTATTCACGGGCGCCGATCTTTGCCCGGGTCAGCGGCTACCTGAAGGGTTGGTATGTCGATATCGGCGCGAAGGTGAAAGCCGGACAGTTGCTGGCGGATATCGAAGCGCCTGATCTGGACCAGCAGTTGTTGCAAGCGCGCGCCGATCTCGCCAGCCAGCAGGCAAGCGCCAAACTTTCAGAGGCGACGCTGATGCGCCGGAAGGCGCTGCTCGCCTCGAATTTCGTTTCGATGCAGGAAATCGACGAGAAGACCGCCGACCTCGCCAACAAGAAGGCCGCGGTAAAATCGGGCCAGGCTAACGTGGAACGGCTCGAGGCACTGGCCGGCTACAAGAAGATCACCGCCCCGTTCGACGGGGTGGTCACGGCGCGGGAAACCGATGTCGGAGCGCTGATCAGTGGCGGCGCCGGCACGGGACCTGCGATGTTCGTCATCTCGGATATCGCCAAGCTGCGCGTCTACGTCAACGTTCCCCAGAATTACGTGCCTGCCATCAAGATGGGATCGAAGGCGACGATCAGGACGCCGGATTATCCCAACAAGACATTTGTCGCGACCGTGGAGTCCTCGTCACAGTCGGTCGACGTCGCGACAGGCACGACGCGCATGCAGCTTGCGCTGGATAACTCCTCGGGTGAATTGATGCCGGGCGGCTATGCCAACGTTGAAATGAACCTCGCGCGTGACGGCGTCCCGCTGCACATTCCGGCCAGTGCGCTGATCTTCGACAAGAACGGTCTGCGTGTCGCGACGGTCACCGCCGATGACAGGATTCTTTTCAAGGCCATCACCATTGCACGCGACCTCGGCCGCAATATCGAGATAGGCGTCGGGCTCTTAGCCACCGACCGGGTGATTGTCGCGCCGCCCGACGGCCTGGCAGATGGCGATCAGGTCCGGGTCGCCGGTGCGAAGAAAGCCGCGCCCGAGACGGTTTCCGAAAAGCAGGATGTGAAGGGTTAGAGCGTTTTCGAGCGAAGTGGCTGCCGGTTCGCGTGAAGAAAACGCGTCAAATCAAAAAGGGTTAGAGCGTTTTCGAGCGAAGTGGCACCCGGTTCGCGTGAAGAAAACGCGTCAAATCAAAACATAGAGTCCCGCTTCTGATTCCATCAGAAGCGGAAAGGCTCGGGCGATCCGCTGGTTTGGCGCCGCTACGACCGGAAAATCGCACGCTGCGCGCCGACCTCTTCGATAATGAAATCGGAGATCGCCCTGACCCGGCTGAGCCTGCGCAGATCCACGTGGGTGATGATCCAGTAACTCCGCTCGAATGCGATGTCAGGCAGCACCCTTTGCAGTTGCGGATCACGATACGCGGCGTAGTCGTGCAGGATGCCGATGCCGACGCTGCCCCGCACGGCTTCGAGTTGGCCGACGGCGCTCGCGCATTCGAGGCGGCTGTAGCCGGGGCCATACAGCTCGGGCATGAAAGTGAGCTGATCGGCGAACACCAGATCCTGCACGTAGGTCACGAGGCAATGGCGCGCGAGATCGGCTGTGGTCTGCGGCATGCCGTTCGCGGCCAGATAATCCTTCGCAGCGTAGAAGTGCAGCGAATAGTCCACAAGCTTGCGCACCGCGAGCCGGCCTTCTTCCGGGCGTTCGATGGTGATGGCGAGATCGGCTTCGCGCTTCGACAGCGAGAAGGTGCGCGACATCGGCACCAGTTGGATGGTCAGCGACGGATATTTCGCCTTCAGTTTGCCAAGGCGCGAGCACAGGAACAGCGCGGTAAAGCCGTCGGGCGCGGCGATGCGCACGGTGCCGGACAGTTCGACATCGGATTGCGAGAGGTCGCCTTGCGCGCGCAGCAGTTGCGCCTCGACCTCTTCGGCCGATTCAAAAAGCCGCTCGCCGGCAGCGGTCAGCACGCAGCCGGTGGTCTGACGATCGAACAGGCGCACGCCGAGCGATGTTTCCAGTGCGCCGATCCTGCGGCTGACCGTGCCGTGATCGACCCGCAGTTGCCGTGCGGCCGCCAGAAATTGTCCGGCACGCGCGACACTGAGAAAGACGCGGATATTGTCCCAATCCATTCAAATACCAGCATTTTTGCACAAGAGATGCAAAGTTATTGCATTGGCTGTGCCGAAATACCAGCCTCACGCCTCAATGGACGGCGCGCCATTCCAGCAGTCCGTCTGCTGCTGTAACGATTTCACCGGTCGTACCAACCGGCGTCCGATCCATGTCGGTGAGCCGCGCAAGTGTCGGCGCATCCGACACCGGGACCCGTGCGAGCGCTCGTGCGTTGCCGGATGTCCGCACGATCACGACGCCGTGCTGGGCTTCGCCTTTGCCGCCGTAGATCACCGTGAAGCTCTCGACCGTGCCGCGTCCATCGGCTTCGGTGACGAACGGCGGCGCGACGCCGCGATTCTTGTCGGCTTCCGCCTGCACGCTGGTGTTCTGCGCGATCTCGCCCTCCGGCGCGTGCCGCGACAGCACCAGCCCGTGATGTTTTGTGACGAAGCCGCCTTGCCCATAGAGCAGGCCGAGGTCAGCGCCGTCGCGCAGTTTGCGCACCATCGCGCAGGCCGCATGCGTCATGTAGGTGTTGAGCGGCGCGCCGAAGAAAGTGAGGCCGCCATTCACAGTCGGCTGCACGTCCGCACCCAATCCCAGCGTCCGCCGCGCCATCTTCGGCACGCAAGGAAAGCAGCTATAGAGTTCGATTGCATCGAATGCCTTGCCGCTGCCGCCCGCCAGCGCCATCACAGCTTTCAGCACCGCGTTCTGGGCGTGGCTTTCGAAAAACTGGTCGCGGTCGAGATAGTCGCGCGGCTCCTCCGCCGAAGCGCCGCCCCAGACATGGATCATGCGATCCTCGGGGATGCCGGCCGCGCGAGCCTTCGCGAGACTCGTCATCAGGAGCGCCGCGCCTTGATTGACCGTGGGATTGGCTACCATCAGCTTGGTGTAGGGCCACGCGATCAGCCGGTTATCCGGGGTCGGCGTCGTGATGTCAGCCGGCGCGAACGCGCGCTTGAGCCAGGAGTTCGGATTATCAGCGGCAACTTTCGAATATTTCGACCAGAGGTCGCCGGATTCTTGCAGAGCCTCGCGCGGCGTCAGGCCCCAATGCGCGGCTGTCGCCGCTTCATAAAACGGATACACGGTGATCGGCCTGAAGACGCCGAGTTTCACCGCAGTCGGCTTCTGATAGCTCGCGCCGCGCAGGGGCTCCGGCGCGTCATGCGCGAACGGCGTCCATGGCAGCGTCACGCCGGCACGCTCTGCTTTAGTTGCTGTGCTCTGCGCTTCTGCGCCGCAGATGGCGGCGATGGTGCTTTCGCCGCGCGCGATGCGCTGCGCCGCCTCGTGCAGATAGCGGATCGGGCTTTCGCCGCCCACAGGACCGTAATAGGCGTGTTTCGGCGTGATGTTCAATTTGGCGCTGAGTTGCGCCGCGGGATCGCTGTATCGCCAACTCAGAAAATTGACGATGTCGAGCGAGTCGATGTCGCGGAGCAGGGACGCGCCGCTGTCCTGCTCGGCACGCTTCAGCGCCGCCTCCAGCAGCGCGAGCGGTTCGAGACCGGCGGTGAGCTCCGCCGGGTGATCTGAGATTTCGCCGATCCCGACAATGACGGGAATGCGATCGTCGGGGACGGGAGATGTCGTGGCCGTCATGTGTCCAAACCTTCCAAAGGCTGAAATTGTTGTCCGACGTCATTGCGAGGAGCTCAAGGGTAACGCGTAGCGTTGTCCCGGAGCGACGAAGCAATTCAGGTTTTTCGAGACTCTGGATTGCTTCGCTTCACGCGCAAAATTGGCAACAGCCAATTTTGTCGTGAACTCGCAATGACGGGGTAGCTGTTATTCTTCCACCAGCGCGTTCATGTGTTCGATTGCGTC
>JAFEFK010000761.1 GCA_018240625.1 Pseudomonadota bacterium | reverse complement strand
TGGGAAAGTTTCGTCGAGGCATGGCTCTCAACCAATACCTGCGCTAGCGCTTCTATGGAAGTGCCGGATTTTAGTGTCCTGACCGAAGTCGATTTCGATGCGGTTATGTCGGACAGCGGCTTCAGCCCCGATCAAACAAAGCGGCTGAAAGAATCTACCGACAAGCATAAAACATATGTTCGAATGATGACTTGGAAGATGATTGCGAAGGCGGGTAACGATATTCAGGCTACCCGTTTACTTTTGCGGAAACAGAGAATTTTTATGCCAAAAGTTATCAGGGATGAGTTCGAAAGCGGATTAGAGTCAATGACTCGCGCCTTCGTAGGCAAAAAGCTGGCTTTTCAAGATCCCAGGAATTTTAGAGAGGAGGCAGTCATGGATTATCTTGAAACGCATGTGACTATGTTCGAGAAAGTCGCTGACGCCGCCAATTCGCGGCTCTTTCGTGAAGAGGTCCGGGATGGTGGCGAGAGCTCATAAAGCTAGTTGGTGCCCCTGGCCGGAATCGAACCAGCACTCCTTGCGGAACTCGATTTTGAGTCGAGCGCGTCTACCAATTCCGCCACAGGGGCCATCGGGCCATCGCCGCAAGGGGCGGGGCGCGAAGCGGGCGGAATATAGCGGGCGCTGACTTCCGGTCAACCCGCCGCGAACAACGGTTCAGCCTGCACCTTGAGGTCGTCCCGGCCCGGTGCGCAATTGCGCACTCAACGGGCCGAACGCCGCCAAAAACACCGCAGTGTGATGGCCGCCGCCTCGACAGCCGCAGGACCTGCGGTTACGACGCTTGCAGCGAATCCCTGAGGCTGCCGGAGCTGTTTGACGTGACCCTCGACGCCACCCTGAAATCCTCCGCGGCAGCTCGCCGGCAGAATCCCGCGCGGCTATCGGCGCTCACCGTTGCCGCCGTCGCGGCCTTGACGCTGGCCGGGGCGTGGTTCTTCCAGCTCGTGCTGGACATCGTGCCGTGTCCGCTCTGCCTCGAGCAGCGCTATGCCTATTATCTGGCGATGCCGCTCGGCCTGCTGGTGGCGCTGGCTGCGGCGAAGGGCGCGCCGCGCGTCGTCGTGATGGCGGGCCTTGCGTTGCTCGCGCTGGCTGCGCTCGCCAACGCCGGGCTCGGCGCCTATCACGCCGGCGTCGAATGGGGACTCTGGCAGGGGCCGACCGATTGCACCGGGCCGATGCTTGATCTCAGCAAGGGCAGCCTGCTCGACAACCTCGACAAGGTGAAGGTAGTGCCGTGCGACAAGGTGCAGTGGCGCTTCCTCGGCCTCTCACTTGCGGGTTACAATGTGCTGATCTCGCTGCTGATGGCGGCGATCGCGGCGTGGGGTATCATGCGAGCGCGCCGCGTTTGATCGCCGACGATCCCGGCGTCTCAATTTGATGAGAACCCGCACAGATGGCGATGCGCGCTCTCTCTCCCGTGGGGAGAGGGTTGGGGTGAGGGTGTACGGCGTTAATGCTGATTGCCCCCTCACCCGGAGCCTTTGGCTCCGACCTCTCCCCGGTGGGGAGAGGCGAAGAGTCGTTCGTCGCGCTTCGGTGCCTCAATCGTCCACGTCCACCTGAGGCCGTCCGAACAGGTGGACGATGCCGGGCGTCGCGATCGAGACGAAGATGAAGCGCGACAGGTGATGCGCGCCGACAAAAATCGGATCGATATGCAGCGTGAGCGCCAGCGCCAGCATGGCGTCCATCGCGCCCGGCGCGAAGGCGACGACGACGTCGCTGAACCGGACGTGGGTGGTGACGACGATAACGGCGACGAATGCGCCTGATATCGCGACCGCCACGCCGAACGATCCGAGCGCCGCCCACAGATGGCTCAGCATGGTCCGGGTCGAGATCTTCGCAAACCGCGTGCCGATGATCGCGCCGATGCCGATCAGCGCGATGCCGCGCAGCCATGGCGGCAGCGCGCCTTCGATCAGGCCCGTGCCATGCAGCAGGCTCGAGCCGACCATCGCGCCGAACATCCAGCTTGCGGGAAATCTGGTCCATCGCAGCGCCAGCGCACAGGCGATCGAGGCCGCGACCAGGGCGAGCAGTTCGAACGGCGAGGCGATGGCGAAGGTAGCCGTCGGCGGCGTCCGCGGTGCGAGGCCTGTGATCGCAAGCAGCATCGGCAGACCCGCCGTGAGGATAATGACGCGCATGGTCGGCACCACGGCGATCCCCGCGGTGTCGGCGCCTTTTTCGTTGGCGAGCATGATGATCTGCGACAGCGCGCCGGGACTGCCGGCGAGAAACGCCGAGGTGCGGTCCCACGCATGGACGCGTTGCAGATAGAAGCCGCTGCCGAAGGTCGAGCAGAAGGTCGCCAGCGCCAGCAGCGAAATCGTCAGCGGGTAGGCGCCGACGTGTTGCAGCAATTCGCGCGACACCAGCGAGCCCAGCGAAATGCCCAGCAGCAGCAGGATGGATTGCGTCAGGGCAGGCGGAATGCTGAGCGGCCGTCCGGCGATGGCGGCGATGGCGACCGCGATCATCGCGCCGGAGATCAGGCCGCCCGGCAGCGATGCCCACAGGAATAGTCCGCCGCCCGCCGCGCCGATGGCGATCGTCTCGAGCGTGCTGAGGAACGTGGATTGGCCGAAGAAGATGGACGGCGATGCCGGAGCGGATTTCTTGATCACGCGGCCGTTATCGCAAATCTTCGCGCGCGCAACCAGTGCGCAGCGGCACGGCTGCAATGCGCGCGTTCAAGATCTACCGCGCGGACACGGGAGCGGCGCACAACGCCGGCCCCGTGCCGCTGAGCGGTCAGCCCGATGATGCCGGGATGCCGAACACCCGGCGCGCAGGATCAGTTGGGCTTTGCGGTCTTGGCCTTGGCCTTGCACTCGGAGCGGAATTTCTTGCGCTCCTTGCCATGCAGGCCCTTGGCATCGGCTTCCTTCGAGCATTCGATGGAGGCGGCGCTATGCTGTTTTTCCGCCTTGGGAGCGGGCGCCATTTTGGATGCGGGCGCTGCGGTTGCGGCTGGAGCGGGTTTTGCCGCCGGTGCAGCCGTTTGCGCGAACGCCGAACCTGAAAGCAACAGGGATGCGACGACGGTTACGATGGCGCGGGAAGACATGGTCATGGGAAGTCCCTCGGGTTGAAGAGGGCGGCACCGTCGCGGAACCATGCTGAACGGCGGGTGAATGGCGTCGGAAGCACTGCGAAACATACCGGCACATATTTTTGATGGCCAAACCCGGCGGAGCGTTGAAACGGCAACCAGCCGCGCTAGGATATCGGTCTTAATACTCGACGTCCCGGGAGGACAGACATGACAGGTCACTTGAAACTATTCTGCGCTTTGACGGCATCCAGCTTGGTCGCGCTCTCGGCGTTGCCCGCCCAGGCGCTGACCTCGCAGGAATGCAGTGCGAAATATCAGGCCGCCAAAACCGCGGGCACGCTTAACGGTCAGAAGTGGAATGATTTCCGCAAGGCCGAGTGCGGCGCGGGCGCTACCGCCGCCGCCACACCGGCAGCGGCTCCTGCCGCCGCTCCGGCGGCAAAGCCGGCCCCTGCGCCGAAGACCGCGGCTGCACCCGCCGCAGCACCTGCCATGCCGGTCGGCAACGCGACCTTCCCCTCGGCGGTGGATCCGAAGTACGCCAAGGAAAGTGCCGGCAAGGGACGCGAACACACCTGTCTCGATCAGTACAAGGCCAACAAGGCCAACAACGCCAATGGCGGCTTGAAGTGGATCATGAAGGGCGGCGGCTATTACAGCGAATGCAACAAGCGCCTGAAGGGCGCCTGATCGCCTGATGCGCGCCAGCGAATTGTAACGCCTGCGATTCCTTAACTGGAGCCAATCGCCCCTCGGCGGAGATCGCCGCCGGGTCTACTTCACCTCTCCCCACCGGGGAGAGGCCGGCTGCGTGGCAGCCAGGTGAGGAGGTATTACTTGTCGACACGTCGTAACCTCTCACCCCAACCCTCTCCCGCTGAAGTTGGATCTATCCGACTTCAGAATCACAAAGGTCCAAACTCGGGTAAACCCGGGTTTGGATGGAGAGGGAGCGCTCTTCGTCGCTTGGCACGCGTTTCTATCAAGATCGAGAATGTTCTCGGACCGCGAGACCCACCGCGTTGATCATCTCCGTGATGCAAGAGTTGCTGGCGCTGGCATCCGGGGTGCTGGTCGGTTTTTCGCTCGGCCTCGTCGGCGGCGGAGGGTCGATCCTCGCGGTGCCGCTGATGGTTTATGTGGTCGGCGTGCCCAACGCGCATGTCGCGATCGGCACCAGCGCGGTGGCGGTCGCCGTCAATGCCGCCGTGAACCTGTCGGGACATGCGCGGCGCGGCAATGTCCGCTGGGCCTGCGCCCTGGTGTTCGCAGCGGCGGGCATCGCGGGCGCATTCGGAGGCTCGGTTCTCGGCAAGATGCTGGAAGGCCAGAAGCTGCTGGCGCTGTTCGCGCTGCTGATGCTGGTGATCGCCGCCTTGATGCTGAAGTCGCGCGCGCATATCGGCGACGGCGAGGTCAGGCTGAACTGGTCCAACTTTCCCGCGCTGGTTGGCCTCGGGCTCGCGACGGGGACGCTGTCGGGATTTTTCGGGATTGGCGGCGGCTTTTTGATCGTACCCGCCTTGATGCTGGCGACCGGGATGTCGATCCTGTGCGCGGTCGGTTCCTCGCTGGTGGCGGTGACGGCGTTCGGCGCCACCACGGCCGCGAGCTACGCCTGGTCGGGCCTGATCATCTGGAAAATCGCCGGGCTGTTCGTCGCCGGCGGGATCGCCGGAGGTCTGCTGGGCGGGCGCCTTGCCGGCGTTCTGGCGGCGCGGCGCGGTGCGCTGAATGCCACCTTCGCGGCCGTCATTATCGCCGTGGCGATCTATATGCTCATACGAAGCTTGGCATCTTTGTGATGTGTCCGTCGATCCGGGCGTGTTAGGACGTGCGCCTGACCGGAGAACGGAATGTCTGAATCGCGATATGGAAATCCAGCGACGACGCGGCGCGAAGCCCTCTGCCTTCTCGGGGCAGGCACGGCGATGCTTGGCCTCGGCACTCTGCCGGCATTCGGCGAGACCAGTTCCGACGAGGTTCTGACCGAGGCGGGCGTGCTGCGCGATCCGGAGATTCCGGCGGCGGGCAACAAGGATGGCGACATCACCATCGTCGAATATTTCGACTACAATTGTCCCTATTGCCGCAAGCTCGCGCCGGAACTGGCGCAGGTGGTATTTGACGACGGCAAGGTCCGGATGATCTTCAAGGACTGGCCGATCCTCGGACCGGTATCGATCTATGCGTCAAAGATCGCGCTTGCCACCAAGTATCAGGACAAATTCGCCGAGGCGCACGAAGCGCTGATGGGCACCAGTTCGCGCCTGACGGAATCGCGGATTCAAGAATTGCTTGCCAATGCGAAGATCGACGTCGATCGCGCGGTCAAGGATGCGAGCGCTCACGAATCCGACATCAATACCATCCTCAAGCGCAACAACGATCAGGCGAAGGCCTTTGGTTTCAACGGCACGCCTGCATTCATTATCGGAAAGTTCCGTGTGCCGGGAGCGCTGACGATGGCGCAGTTCGAACAGGCCATCGGCGACGCCCGCAAGGCTGCGAAGAAATGACCGCCATCACCTCTCCCGCTGGGAGAGGAAATGCTCATCGCCGCGCGGCAGGCGTACGCTATCGCGATTCACATTTTGATGGAAACACATCTCCGAACACGGCGAGCCCCCTCTCCACCAAACTCGGGTTTACCCGAGTTTGGCATGAAAGATTCTGGAGTCGGATATATCCGACTTCAGCGGGAGAGGGTTGGGGTGAGGGCGTACGACGGCAATGTCACCATTCGGCCCCTCACCCGGCACTTTCGTGCCGACCTCTCCCCGGTGGGGAGAGGTGAAGAGACTC
>JAFEFK010000760.1 GCA_018240625.1 Pseudomonadota bacterium | reverse complement strand
TGGTATCTCAAGTGGCTTGTGCCCTGCGTACGGGTGCCGGGCCGGCCGAACCTCAGCTTTGAAGGCACAGCGATGACCATCGTCCCGTGGTTCTTCGGGGGCATCGTACTTTTTGTTATCGTTGCATGGTTAGGGAGCTCGTGGCTCAGCAATCTGATGATCTTCGTCCAGATCGCGCTCTACTGGCTCTTCCTCAAATGGTTCATTGCGAACCTGGCCTCTAACGGGCAACCGCTCGGGCTCAGTTTCACTGGCTCGATCTGGGCCTATCTCGGATGGAGCGTTCTGTCGTTCGTATCCATCCTCACCATCATTGGCTGGGCATGGGTCTATGCGGCCTGGGCGCGGTGGTTCTGCCAGAATATCCAGGGCACGCGGCGCGAGGTGATCTTTCACGGCACCGGCCTGGAGTTTCTATGGCGTGGAATCGCGGCCCTTATCGCGAGCTCTTTCATTATCCCGATTCCATGGGTGTATCGCTGGATCATGCGCTGGCTCGCCTCGCAGACCGAATTGGCCGAACGGGCGGCGTGAAGCATCTTGAACGGCGCGCGCTAAGGCGGAGCAATGCTCCGCCGGCTTGCGCGCTCGACGGATGCTAGCCACATCACCCTTCGCGGCCCTCGCGTTGCTCGGGGGCCTCGGGTGACGGCAATGCCCATTCGTTAAGTGGATCGCCGCTCGCGGACCGAGCCTTCCTGCGCCACGGACGCGACCAGCGTGCCATCCTGCTTGAAGATCAGGCCGCGGGTCAGGCCGCGTCCGTCCTGCGCGCTCGGCGAATCCTGCGCGTAGAGCAGCCATTCGTCGGCACGGAACGGCCGATGAAACCACATCGCGTGATCGAGCGAGGCCGGCATCATGCGCTTGTCGAACAACGTGCGGCCATAGCGCGCCATGACCGCATCGAGCAGCGAGAAGTCCGACGCATAGGCCAGCGCGCACATGTGCAGCGCCGGATCGTCGGGCAGTTTCGCCGCGGTGCGGATCCAGACGTGAATGCGGCCGTCGTCGATCTTCTCGCCGAAATAGCGGCCGAGCTCGACGGGACGCAGCTCGATCGGCCGATCGGATTCATAGTAGCGGCGGATGAAGTCCGGCATCTCCTTGAACATCGGCTGCTTGGCGACCTCTTCGGCCGTCAGTTTTTCCGGCGATGGTACATCCGGCATTTTGTCCTGATGGTTGAATGAGCCTTCCTCCTCGGCATGGAACGACACCATGATCGAGAAGATGGCGTGGCCGTGCTGGATCGCGGTGACGCGCCGCGTCGAATAGCTCTTGCCGTCGCGCAGACGCTCCACCTCGTAGATGATCGGGATCGCGGGATCGCCGGGCAGGATGAAATAGCAATGCAGCGAGTGCGGCAGGCGGCCCTCGACGGTGCGGCATGCGGCGACCATCGCTTGTCCGATGACCTGGCCGCCGAACACGCGCTGCCAGCTTGTCTTCGGGCTGTTGCCGCGGAACAGGTTTTCCTCGAGCTTTTCGAGATCGAGGATGGAGATCAGGTCGATCAGACTTTTGGACATGCAAATCCCGTAGTTGGGCGATACGCAGACGTCAATTTATTCGTCATTGCGAGCGAAGCGAAGCAATCCAGAAGTAGCATAGAGCTGGATTGCTTCGTCGCTTCGGGACGACGCGATGCGTCGCCCTTGAGCTCCTCGCAAAGACGTCTAGGAACCGCTCGCTTCTGCCATTGGTGAACCTGTTTCGCCCAGCTATAGTGCCGACGCAAGAGAGTAAGGCGTACCATGACCACACATCGGAACATTGTCATCTGCGGCGGCGCGTTCGCCGGACTGGCGCTGGCGCTGGCGCTACGGCAGGGTCTTGGCGCGGACGTTCCGATCGTGGTCGCAGATCCCGCATTGGCGAACCGGCCGAGCCGCGATCCGCGCGCCACGGCCATCGTTGCGGCCTGCCGCCGCCTGTTCGAGGCGATCGGAGTGTGGAATAGCGTTGCCGAAGGCGCGCAACCGATCCTCGACATGGTGGTCACGGATTCGAAACTCGAAGACGTCACCCGCCCGACGTTTCTGACATTCGCCGGTGAGGTCGAGCCCGGCGAACCCTTCGCGCACATGGTCGAGAACCGTCATCTGATCGATGCGCTGGTGTCGTGTGCGGAAGCGGAAGGCGTCGACCTGCGCGCCACCACGGTGACCGGATACGACACGCAACCCGGCGGCGTGACGGTCTCGCTGGGCGAGGGCGCCGCCATCGAGGCGAGCCTGCTGGTGGCGGCCGATGGCGCGCGCTCAAAGCTGCGTGAGCGTGCCGGAATTGCGACCCATGGCTGGGAGTACGACCAGTCCGGCATCGTCGTCACCGTCGGCCATGAGCGCGATCACGAGGGCCGCGCCGAAGAACATTTTCTGCCCGCGGGCCCGTTTGCGATCCTGCCATTGAAAGGCAAGCGCTCGTCGCTGGTATGGACCGAGACGCGCGCCAACGCCGCCCGTATCGTCGTGCTACCGCCGGAGGAGTTTCACGCCGAACTGGAGCAGCGTTTC
>JAFEFK010000075.1 GCA_018240625.1 Pseudomonadota bacterium | reverse complement strand
TCTAAACGTTCCACCCGAGGGGGTATCCGAAACCGGCTTAGGATCGTGGGGAGCTCGCTGGACCGGCGGAGCAATGCTCCGCAAGATCGCAGCCTCGATTCGCTGAACAAGAAACTTTGGCGTGGCGGCCTGCCGCGCGAGTTCAGGCGATGATGTCAGGCGTAATCTGGTCTTCGATAAAGGCGATGCGGTCGCGTAACTGCAACTTGCGCTTTTTCAGCCGTTGCAGCCGCAACAAATCTGGCGCGGGGGATTGATGCAGCGCTTCGATGGCAGCGTCGAGGTCGCGGTGTTCCTGCTGCAGCCGGGCGAGCTCAACTCCCAGTTCGCGCTCTTCTTCGTCTGTCATGATGACGTGCTGACTTGAACCGCGCAAAGTTGCGAAGGATTGGGAATTCCACTGTTGCGAATTATCGCCTTTGCACGCGTACGGTGCAAGCCGGCGGATTCCCGCTCACGATACATTTTCGATATTCGCGAAAATATGATGCCTGCGTTTTTCTGACCCATCGACAGCGACGACGGCTCATGTACACTCGATTGTCCGGATCGAATCTGAGGTTCAATCTTACCGAGGAGGTTTCGTATGGCAATTCAGGCGCATCTCGTTGAACTGGAACGGAAACACCGGATCCTGGAAAACGAATTGCACGACGCTCTCTTGCATCTCTCCACTGACGATCTGAGGATTGTCGAACTGAAACGCCGGAAACTGCTGGTTAAGGACGAAATCGAAAGATTGCGACTATCGACGAGCGAAACGATCCACTAGCTCGGCTGTTACCATAGCCTCTGCCCCATCGCGATACGCAGCGCCGCTATGAAGGCGGCGGGGGTGTTTCTGTGCCTCGCTGATTGGCTTTGCTGTTAAAGCGCGGCCAACGCGAGGACGTGATCCGCAAGCGCGAGCGATGACGTCAGGCCGGGCGATTCAATTCCAAACAGATTGATCAGCCCGGTCACGCCGTGGTCGCGTGGTCCTTCGATCATGAAATCCTGCTTCGCGACCGATGGCGGCACGATTTTGGGCCGGATACCGGAATAGGCCGGCATCAAAGCGCCGTCGGGCAGATCGGGCCAGTAGCGCCGGATCGCCGGGTAAAAGCGTGCCGCCCGCGCGGGGTCGACTGCATAGTCCAGAGTGTCGACCCATTCCACGTCGGGACCGAAGCGCGCTTGTCCGGCGAGATCGAGCGTAAGATGCACACCGAGGCCGCCCGGCTCCGGCACCGGGTAAATCAGGTGCGAAAACGGTGCGCGGACGCTGCAACTGAAGTAGTTTCCTTTAGCGAGGTAAGCTGGCGGAATCCGGTTCACGGGCATGCCTTCGATGCTGCGCGCGACCGCCGCGGCGCCGAGTCCGGCGGCGTTGATCAGCAAATTGCAGGCAAGTGTCATCGGGGCCTCGCCGCCCGTCTCGATTTCGAGGCCGCGCGAAGTCACTTTTGCGTTCGCGAGCGGCGTGTGAAAGGCAAACGCTGCCCCATCGCGCTCGGCATCGCCTCGCAGCGCCAGCATGTAGGCGTGGCTGTCGATGATGCCGGTGGATGGAGACAGGAGCGCGGCCACACAGTTCAGCGCCGGTTCGAGCACTCGTGCCGCGCCGCCGCTCAACATCTGCATGCCCTCGACGCCGTTGGCTTCGGCATGGGCCCTGATGGATTGTAGCTGCCCGGCTTCCTGCGGCGTCGTCGCGACGATCAGCTTGCCGCAATTGCGGTGTGGAATGCCGTGATCGCGGCAATAGTCATAGAGCGCACGCCGGCCGCTGACGCACATCTGCGCCATCAAGCTTCCCGCCGGGTAGTAGATGCCCGCATGGATGACTTCGCTGTTTCGCGACGACGTCGCCGTTCCGATACCCTCGGCTGCTTCGAGAACGATGACTTCGCGGCCGGATATCGCGAGCTGCCGGGCGATCGCGAGCCCGACCACGCCCGCGCCGATCACCACGCACTCAACGCTGTCCATTCGCGGTCCGGATAATTTTCTGATCGCTGTGAGGGCGTCTTGCGGCGCGAGGTTCGTCTCTCATTGGCTCGTGCGCC
>JAFEFK010000759.1 GCA_018240625.1 Pseudomonadota bacterium | reverse complement strand
GCTCTATGAATAATTCCACGTCGTTGTTGTCGTATCCCAGCAAGGCGCCGATAGCCCGCTCCAGATCGGGTCGCCAACCCGGTCCCATCCTTTCGTAAATATCCTGGATCATGCGCATAGCTGGAATCCGCCAAACTTCATCGGTCGTTGCATATAAGGTGCTGCGAATAGCAATCTGCCGGTCGCCGTCGGGCGAGATCGTTTCGATGATCCGCACATCCTTTACAAAAACGCCTTCTGCTACAGCGGCATCGAACTGACTCTCTGGGAAAACCTGGTCGCGTTCCAAGCCTTCTTCCAGGAAGAAAGAACTCAAATGCTTCTTCCCAGCGAGCATTAACTCAAACTCGCGCCCTTCATGAGGCCCGACAAACGTTGGTTGCACGCCGCCCTTATCCCCGCCCACGAGAGCTCCTATCTGATCGTCATCGGCCCCGGATCGGGCACCGCGACATCCATCACGCGCAGTTGCACGCGCTCAGATCCCTGCCAGCGGTCCACCGCCAGCGACCCCGCCACATGCACCGGCTGACCGCGAAGTTGCGTCAGCGCATTCCCGAGCGGCTGGCCGACCGAGCGGAACGCAATTCCGTTCACGATCGCCCCGTCGCCGGATTTGAATCGCAGCCTGAGATGCGCCTGCCCGACCTCGTCGGCATAGATCAGTTGATGCGACGGCAGCGCCACCACAGGCTCCGGATTGCCGGCGCCGAACGGTCCGGCGCGATTGAGCGTCGCCACGAACTCGGGCGTCACCGCGCGCGCGCTGACCGCGCCGTCGATGAAGAGTTCACGCACGTGCCGCGACTGCGCAACGTCGGCGGCCAGTGCCTCTTCCATATAAGCCCGGAACTCCGCCAGACGCTCCTTGCGCAGCGTAATGCCCGCCGCCATCGCATGACCCCCGCCCTTCAACAGGATGCCCTCGTTTACCGCCTGCCGCACCGCCTTGCCAAGATCGACACCACCGATCGAGCGGCCTGAGCCCGTGCCGATGCCGCCGGGCTCCAGCGCGACAACGAAGGCCGGCCGCGAAAACTTGTCCTTCAACCGCGACGCCACGAGACCAACCACGCCGGGATGCCATCCCTGCGATGCGGTGACGATGACAGACCCTTTGTCTTCCAGGCCGAGCGAGGCCAGCGCCTCGGCTTCCGCCTGTGCCTCGGCCGCCTGCTCGATCACACGCCGCTCGGCGTTGAGGCGATCAAGCTCGGCGGCGATCCGCGCAGCCTCCGAGACATCGCCTTCCAGCAGCAGCCGCACGCCGAGGTCGGCGCGCCCGATCCGCCCGCCTGCATTGATGCGCGGCCCCAGCATGAAGCCGAGATGCCACGCCTCCGGCGGGCCGTTCAGCCGCGCGACATCCATCAGCGCCGTATGTCCGACGTGATCGCGGCGGCGCATCGCGATCAATCCCTTCGCCACGAAGGCGCGATTGAGCCCAATCAGCGGCGCAACGTCCGCCACGGTGCCGAGCGCAACGTGGTGCAGCATGCCCAGCAGATCGGGCTCCGGCATTTCCGCGGTCCAGAACCCGCGGTTGCGCAATTCCCTGTTCAGCGCCACCAGCGTCACCAGCACGAGGCCGACGGCCGCGAGATGACCGAGCCCGGAGAGATCGTCGGGCCGGTTCGGATTCACCAGCGCCTCGACATCGGGCAGTTCATCGCCGCATTGATGATGATCGATCACCACCACCGAAAGTCCCTGCTGTTTCGCAACGGCCAGCGGCTCAAGGCTCGTCGTTCCGCAGTCGACCGTGACCAATAGCGTCGCGCCCTTGGCCGCGAGTGCGTTGATCGCCTCGATGTTCGGGCCGTAGCCCTCGAAAATACGGTCGGGAATATGGATCAGCGGGTCGAGCCCGCAATGACGCAGATGCCACGCCAGCAGCGCGGCCGAGGTCGCACCGTCCACGTCATAGTCGCCGAAGATCGCGACCTTCTCGCGCCGCATCGCCGCATCCGCAAGCCGCTTCGCCGCAGCTTCCATCTGTGTCACGGTGGATGGGTCGGGCATCAGACGGCGAACGGTCGGATCCAGAAAATCCTCGACCGCATCGATGTCGATGCCGCGCCCGGCGACGAGCCGCGCGAGCATCTCCGGCAACTGGTAGCGTTGCGCGTTCGCCCAGGCCCGCGCCGCGCCGCGCGCATCGAGCCGATCGCGCCAGAGACGGCCGGTCGCGGAATTCGCGACGCCGAGAAAAGCGGCGGGTGTTTCTGTGGGGATCGCGGATGCGGGCGGCGTCATGATGCCTTCACTAGTGTGGTGGTTCAGAAGTTCGCTTCATTTTCTCGGCAAACTCTTCAAGCGAACTTCTGAACCTAAACCACACTAGAATCGTAATTTTCTAGTGTCCTTTCGAATCCGAAGTTCGCTATGAGGGTGCTGCATAATGAGGCGAACTTCGGATTCGGGACACTAG
>JAFEFK010000758.1 GCA_018240625.1 Pseudomonadota bacterium | reverse complement strand
GAAATGCGAGTGAGTCCCCCTCCCCCGCCCTCGATGCTTCGCACCTCAGGCACCCTCTCCCACAAGGGGAGAGGGAAGAAAGGCGCGCCTCACACGCTCAACCGCGCGCCATCGTGTCCTGTCACGACCAGCGACCGCACCGCGCCTGGCGTTTCGCCTGCGATCGCGACGGGCACAAAATGTTCGGTGCGTCCTTGCGTCGCGCTTTCGATCAAGACCTGACGCGTCGCGCCCACGTCGGATTCAAGCCGCCGACGCAACGCAGCCTTGCCTTCCGCGCGCAAACGCGTCGCGCGATCCTTGATCATTGAACCGTTGACCTGCGGCATCTGCGCCGCCGGCGTGCCCGGCCGCGGCGAATAGGGAAAGACATGCAGGAAGGTGAGGTCGCATTCCGCGACCAGATCCTGCGATCGCGAAAACATCTCCTCCGTCTCGGTCGGAAACCCGGCAATGATATCGGCGCCGAACGCGATATCCGGCCGCAGCCGCTTCACCTGCGCGCAGAAAGCGATGGCATCCTTGCGTGAGTGGCGCCGCTTCATCCGCTTCAGGATCATGTCGTCACCGGATTGCAGCGACAGATGCAGATGCGGCATCAGGCGCTCCTCATCCGCGATCGCATCCAGCAGATCCCGATCGGCTTCGATGGAATCGATCGAGGAGATGCGCAGCCGCTTCACATCAGGCACGTGCTTGAGGATTTGCCTGGTCAGCGCGCCCAGTTTCGGCGCGCCCGGCAGATCCGTGCCATAGCTCGTAAGATCAACACCGGTCAGCACGATCTCGGCGTGGCCGGCCTCGGTCAGCGCGCGAACCTGATCGACCACCGCGCCCATCGGTACCGAGCGCGAATTGCCGCGCCCATAGGGAATAATGCAGAAGGTGCAGCGATGATCGCAGCCGTTCTGAACCTGCACGAAGGCGCGCGGCAGGCCGTTCTGAAAGCCTTCGACGAGATGCGGCGCCATCTCCCGCACCGCCATGATGTCGGCGACGGCCACTTTTTCGGCATTCGCGATACCGAACGACGAAGCAGCATCGAACGCGAGGCGCGCGTCACGCCACGCGCCGCCGCGCATCTTGTCGTCGTTGCCGATCACCCGATCGACTTCGGCCATGGCGGCAAACATCTTTGGCTGGGTCTGCGCGGCGCAGCCGGTGACGACGATGCGCGCCGAGGGCCGCTCGCGCTTCAGCCTGCGGATCGATTGCCGCGCCTGCGCTACGGCCTCGTTGGTGACGGCGCAACTATTGATAACGACGAGATCGTCGAGACCGGCATTTTCTGCGTTACGGCGGATGACCTCGGACTCAAAGGCGTTGAGCCGGCAGCCGAAGGTGATGACATCGACCGGGCGACCGGAAAGACGCCCCTCACCCGGCCGAAGCTGCGCTTCGTCCACCCTCTCCCCGTTATACGGGGAGAGGGTGGACGATGCGCGCGCGACAGCAAGCGGGCCCGAGGGTGAGGGGCGATTGGACATCTCGCGTCAGGTCGCTGTCTCGGACGCGAACAGCGCCGGATCGAACGTGCCAGCATATTCGAATACGGCAGGGCCGGTCATCAGCACGTGATCGTCGCGCTCGCGCCACTCGATGGTGAGATCGCCGCCGGGCAGCGACATGTGAACCGTGCGATTGGCGCGCTTGAGCCGCGCCGCCGCCACCGCCGTCGCGCACGCCGCCGAGCCGCAGGCCCTCGTCAATCCGGCACCGCGCTCCCAAGTCCGCATCACGATGCGATCGCGATCGACGATGTGCGCGAGCGTGATGTTGGCGCGCTCCGGGAAGATCGGATGATTTTCCAAAAGTGGGCCCAAACGCTCGAGATCGTAGGCGTTGACGTCGTCGACCCAGAAGATCGCGTGCGGATTGCCCATGCTGACCACCGACGGCGAATGCAGCACCGGCGCGTCGATCGGCCCGACCTGCAATTCGATGTAGCGGGTGTCGCGGAATTCCTCGGCGAGCGGAATGTCCTGCCAGCCGAACTTCGGCGGTCCCATGTCGACCGTGTAAAGATCCGGCGCAGGCCCTTGCCAGCAATTCAGCAGTCCCGCCCGGCTTTCGAAGGTCAACGCGGTCTTGCCGCTGGCCTCGAACAACTGTCTCGCCACGCAGCGCATGCCGTTGCCGCAGGCGTTCGCTTCTGAGCCATCATTGTTATAAATGCGGACGAAGGCCTCGGTGCCCGGCAGCTTCGGCGGTTGCAGCACCATCAACTGGTCGTAGGGCACGCCGGCGGGCGAGGCGACCGCACGGGCCTCCTCGGCCGTCACCGCAGCAGGCCGATCGCGCAGATCGACGACGACGATTTCGTTGCCGATGCCGTTCATCTTGCTGAAAGCGTGGTTGGCGAGCGCGCCCATATCCGGCATCCATTTTCCGCCCGCTTTATATGGCGAATGCCCGCCCAATGGCCAGTGCGGCACCCGCTCTTGTGCGGCGAATCTGTGTCAGCGACCCTCGCCAGCCAAAGGGCGGCATGACATATCTGTCATGGGACGAATACTGAGCCTGCGTGTTAGCATCGCATAATTTCGCCTGTTATGCCGGCCAAGCTGGGACTAGCGGAAAATCATGCCCGCACGTCCAGGAGATCCCATAAATGAAGCGCCCCCGCCCCTTTCGCTGCCTCACGATCATGCTGATCCCGGCGGCGCTGTCCCTGGGGCTTCCCGCCGTGCTGGCCCAAACACCCCCCGCGACCCCTCCCGGCGCAACAGCTCCGGCAACCCCCGCCCCGCCTGCTGCGCCAGCCGCGCCCGGAACGGCAGCACCGGCGACGCCGACCCCGCCGCCGGCCGAGGTGCAGCCGCCGGCAAGTCCGGCAGCCGAAGCGCCGAAACCATCGGTCACCGCGCCGGTGCAGACCGCCGATCCCTTCGGCGAAGAAATCATGCTCGCGCCGAAGACCGTGCTGATCTTGAAAAACAACGCCACCTGGGATTCCGCGTTCGAGACGCTGATCGAATCCTTCAAGTCGCTGGCGGCTGTTCTCGACAAGCAGGGCATCAAGGCGTCAGGCAATATGATGATTGTCTACACCTCGACCGACGACAACGGCTTTACGTTTCTGGCCGAAATTCCCGTCGACCAGGAACTGAAAAGTCTGCCCAAGGATATGATCATGGGCAAGTCACCGGATGGCAAGGCGCTGAAATTCGTCCATCGCGGCTCATACGACAACATGGACAACACTTATGAGGCGATCACCAATCACCTCGATGACAAGAAGCTTGAGGCGAAGGATACGTTTATTGAGGAGTACATGACCGATCCGCTGAAAACCGAGGAAGACAACCTCGTCATCAACGTCTATGTGCCGCTGAAATGAGAGCCATCATGCAAGGCCACAGTCTGCTCACGATCGCCGTATCCATCCTTGCCGCTTTTGCCGCGATGCCGGCGCACGCGGATGAGGTGCCGCCATCGACAATCTCAGTGACCGGGGAAGCCTCGACTTCGGCGCCTCCCGATCTCGCGCGAATCGAAGCCGGAGTCACGACGGACGCCAAGACTGCGCGCGAGGCGAGCAACGCCAACAACGACGCCATGGGCAAGATGCTGCTGGCGCTGAAAAGCGCTGGCATTGCAGAAAAGGATTATCAGACCTCGCAAGTGTCGCTGCAGCCGCAATATGCCAATCAGAATCGCCCGGGGCCGAACGTGCTCACCGGCTACCGCGCCACCAATCGCGTCACCGTCAAGCTCCACGATATTCTCAAGGTCGCCAGCGTGATCGACGGCCTGGTTGCGGCGGGCGCCAATGACCTCGGCGGCATCGCATTCACGGTCTCCAATGCATCAAAACATCTCGACGACGCGCGCGGGCAGGCGGTCGCAGATGCTCGGCGCAAAGCGGAGATTTACGCGAAGGCCGCAGGGGTCACGCTTGGCGCGCCGCTCAGCATTGCCGAAGAAGGCGGCGGCGGTCCGCCCGTGATGTATCGCCGGGCAGCGGCGCCCATGGCCGCAAGCGTCCCGATCGCACCCGGTGAGGAGACCCTGCACGTTACTGTCAATGTCACCTGGGCGATCAAGCCGCCGATGTAGCCCCCGCCTTTACAGCCGGTTAAATCTCGGTCACCTGCCCCGGCTTCAGCACCAAAAACCGTTCGCGCGGAACCTTCGCTGCGTCGAGCGCCACGCCCAGCGCTTCGGCCGGCGCGTCGATCGCCTCGTCCGTCAGTTGAAAGGTGCCGTGATGATGGGCCAGCGCGAGTTCCGCGCCGCAGTCGCCAAACGCTTTTACGGCGTCTTCCGGGTTCATGTGCTGGTCCTTCATGAACCAGCGCGGCTCGTAGGCGCCGATCGGCAGGATCGCGGCGCGCAGCGGACCATGCGCGTCGCGCACGCGGCGGAAATGCACGCCGCTGCCATAACCGGAATCGCAGACGATGTAGATTTTACCCGCGGGCGTTTCCAGCACGAAACTTGCCCACAACGTCTTGTTGCGATCGAAGATGCCGCGCGCCGACCAGTGCCGCGTCGGCACCAGCGTGACCGCGAGTCCATTGGCAAGCTCGATACGCTGTTGCCAGTCGAATGCCTCAGCGCGGATCGCGCTGACGGCGGCGCGCATGGTGATGTCGTTGCCGAGCGGCGTGATCACGCGCGGCGAGAATTTCGCCGCAAGCTTCGACAGCGTCACGGCGTCGAGATGATCGTAATGTCCGTGCGAGACCAGCACGGTATCGATCTGAGGCAGTGCGTCGAAGGCAATGCCGGGATCGTTGTGCCGCTTCGGACCGGCCCATTGAAACGGCGACGCGCGCTCCGACCACACCGGATCGATCAGGATATTTTGCCCCGCGGTCTGAATCAGCCAGCTCGCATGCCCGACGAAGGAGAATCGCGCGCCGCTTGTTACGCGCGCCGGGGGCGTATCGGCATGGGGTGACGGGACCCAGTCGGGCCATTTGCTGCGCTCGCGACCGCTACCGAACTGCCAGCGCAGCACTTCACGCAGCTTTTTCGGCGGCGACCCGTCGGGATCGAAAAAATGCGTGCCGTCGAAGTGATCGGAGACGGGGCCGGTGTAGGTTTTCATGCGGGATGCCCAGAATGCGGAGAGGGCACCTGTCGCAATGACGCCTGCAATTCCGGCGAGCAGTCGGCGGCGTGTAAGCATGAGCTTTCCGGAGCAATCATTGGCCGATCAGTGCAACGCCTTCGGCAGCGGCAGCGCGCGCCAATGCCCGATCCAGCGTCGCCAGCGCGATCTTTTCACGCCTTGCCAGTTCGAGATAGGCCGCATCGTAAAACGTAAGATTGTGACGACTCGCGAGTGCAAAAATCTCGCTGTCCCCAGGCAGACCCTCGACATCAATCTTGAGAAACGGCAAATCGGAGAGAAAAGCTCTCACGTCCGCCTCGCTTGCACGATTGCGCTTGATACCTGCGAGCATCGCGTTGCGCACTTCAAACCACCAGATCGCGGGACACAGGGCTTGTCCGGCCTCAAGCAACAACTGTGCCGCCTGATCGGCAACGGACTGGTTTTCATCCCTGAAGCACCAGCAAAGTGTGATCGAAGCATCCAACACGAAGCGCATCTAATAGCGCCGTCCGTCGTCACGCCACTGGAGCAGTTCCTCTACCGTCACCTTGGGAGCCTTCTCTCGCGCCTCCATGATCCGTTGCATCGCTTCACGGGAGCGTTCGATTGCAGCCTCCTCGTCGGGCATGATTCGGGCGATCGGCTTGCCGTGACGCGTCACGACCAATGTCTGGCCGCGCTCGACCTCGTCGAGCAGTTCGGCGAGTTTCGCCTTCAATTCAGTTGCCTGGACATGCTTCATGATGATATCTGACCGGTCAGATTGACCGGTCAGATATAGACCGATCCGTCGCAGAGGGCAAGAGGCGACCGTAACGGCTCTTTTGGCTCGCCTGCCCTTTGACATTGTCGATCAAGGGCGTATGTATTCGCCACTTCTCGGAAAGACCTTCTTTTCGACCCGCCGCCCGGCCCATGAGACCGGAGGTCAACGCCCGACAGCGCTGTGCGCCCTCGGGCGTGAACGTGTTTTTGTCTTTCACTCCCTCGCCCCGCTCTTGCGGGGAGAGGGTCGGGGTGAGGGGCGCTTCGCCGCAATCATGCGGACGAGTTGAGCGCCGTGTCTTGCCCCTCACCCGCCGCTGTCGGACGATGCTTCGCATCGCCGGGACGCGGCGACCTCTCTCCGTAAAACGGGGAGAGGTGAAGCAAGGTTTATGGGCTCATGTTCGACAATCTGTCGGAAAAGCTGGGTGGCATTCTCGATCGGCTGACGCGGCGCGGCGCGCTGACGGAAGCCGACGTCGATGCCGCCATGCGCGAAGTGCGCCGGGCGCTGCTCGAGGCCGACGTCTCGCTCGACGTGGTGCGCAGCTTCACCGACAAGGTCCGCGAACAGGCGATCGGCGCCACCGTCGTCAAGTCGGTGACCCCCGGCCAGATGGTGGTCAAGATCGTCCATGACGAACTGGTCGCCACGCTCGGCGACGACGGCCAGACCATCGACCTCAATGCCGTGCCGCCGGTCGCTATCATGATGGTCGGCCTGCAGGGCTCCGGCAAAACCACCACCACCGCGAAGCTCGCGCGCCGCCTGACGAGCCGCGATAAACGTAAAGTCTTGATGGCCTCGCTCGACATCTACCGCCCGGCGGCGATGGAGCAGCTCGCGGTGCTCGGCCGCGATCTCGACATCCAGACGCTGCCGATCGTCGCAGGCCAGAAGCCCGAGCAGATCGCGCGCCGCGCGCTGGAAGCCGGCAAGCTCGGCGGCTACGACGTGGTGCTGCTCGATACCGCCGGCCGCACTACGCTCGACGAAGAGATGATGAGCGAGGCGGCGAACATCAAGGCCGCCGCCAACCCGCATGAAGTGCTGCTGGTCGCGGATTCGCTGACCGGTCAGGACGCGGTCAATCTCGCGCGCTCCTTCAACGAACGCGTCGGCCTCACCGGCATCGTGCTGACTCGCGTCGACGGCGACGGCCGCGGCGGCGCCGCGCTGTCGATGCGTCAGGTGACTGGCAAGCCAATCAAGCTGATCGGCACCGGCGAAAAGACCGACGCGCTTGAAGATTTTCACCCATCACGCATCGCCGGCCGCATTCTCGGCATGGGCGACGTGGTGTCGCTGGTGGAGAAGGCCGCGGCGAATATCGACGCGGAGAAAGCCGCGCGCACCGCCGAGAAGATGCGCAAGGGCCAGTTCGATCTCAACGACATGCGCGAGCAGTTGTTGCAGATGGCGAACATGGGCGGCATTTCGGGCTTGATGGGCATGATGCCCGGCGTTGCCAAGATGAAGAACCAGATCGCCGCCGCCGGGTTAGACGACAGGATTCTCAAGCGTCAGGTCGCGGTGATCGATTCGATGACGCGCCAGGAGCGCAAGAATCCGGACATCCTGAAAGCCAGCCGCAAGAAGCGCATCGCCGCCGGCGCGGGACAGGAAGTGCAGGAGATCAACAAGCTGCTCAAGATGCACCGGAACATGGCCGACATGATGAAGGCCATGGGCTCGGGCAAGCGCGGCCCGATGGCCGGCATCGCGCAGGCAATGGGTTTTGGCGGCGGCATGCCGACGCCGTCACCTGAACAGTTGAAGGCGCTTGCGGAAAAAATGCCGGGCGGACTGCCGCAAGGCGGCATGCCCGCATTGCCGAAGGATCTTCCTGCCGGACTCCGCGGCGGATTGCCCAATCTTCCCGGCCTTACCGGATTGAGCGGCAAGCCGACCTTGCCGGGTCTCGGCGGCTTTCCGGGGAAGAAGAAATGAAGGAATTCGTCATTCTGGGGCGACTCGCAGAGCCGAACCCGGAATCCCGATGTGAAGGATTGCCGAGATTCCGGGTCTGCGTGCTGCGCACGCATCCCGGAATGACGCAGAACAGAAAACCACGATTCTAACAGGAGAACTCAATGTCCGTCGTGATCCGCCTCGCCCGTGCAGGCACCAAGAAGCGTCCCGTCTACCACGTCGTCGTCGCCGACTCGCGCTTTCCGCGCGACGGCCGCTTCATCGAGCGTCTCGGCCACTTCAATCCGCTGATGCCGAAGGACAATGCCGACCGCCTCAAGCTCGACATGGAGAAGGTCAAGGCCTGGATGGCCAAGG
>JAFEFK010000757.1 GCA_018240625.1 Pseudomonadota bacterium | reverse complement strand
GACACTCCTATCGCCGGCCCCATGGTTTCCATTTGGCTTTTACTGATGGCAGCCCCTCAGTTGGGTCGGCGTTGCCCGCCCATCATCGGCGCCCTCGTGATGGGTGCAGTGGTCACGGTTATTTTAAGGAGATACGACGCGTCTGCCCCCATCTCCCTTGAATTGATCCACCCGATAGTCCCGACACCGGACTGGTCGTTGGCGGCCATGATCGAACTCGTGGTCCCGCTGGCGATTACGGTGCTCGTTGTGCAGAACGGCCAAGGCATTGCCGTACTCAATGCGGCAGGTCACTCGCCTCCAATAAATGCGATTACAATCGTCTGCGGTATCGGCTCGACCTTCAGTGCCCTCGTCGGCGGCGTCAGTACCTGCCTCACCGGTCCCTCCAATGCGATTCTCGTCGCCAGCGGCGAGGGCAACCGGCAATATACGTCCGCGATCGTGGTCGGCCTCCTGTCTATACTGTTTGCCTTGCTCGCTCCGACCTTCACTAAGTTATTCATGCTCGCACCGAGGTCTCTGATAGCCTCGTTGGCCGGCCTTGCCATGCTGCGCGTCTTGCAGGCTGCCTTTGTCGTAGCATTCAAGGATCGCTTTTCGCTGGGAGCGATGATCGCGTTTCTCGTTACGGTCGCTGATGTTCCCTTGTTGAATGTGGGGGCTGCCTTTTGGGGGCTAGTCGCCGGGGGCACGGTATCGTGGTTGTTGGAACGGGCCGACTTTAAAGCAGAAAGGTAAGCGTCCTCGATCGTGCGCACACGAGGAAATAAGCCCCCGATCACATCGTGATCCAATGTTCATACTCTTCGCCACAAGATTATCCAGTTTCCGCTCGACTTCGGCGGCGACCGGAGCGTCACTGTCCTCGATTTCAAGGAGGACTTTATGGATCGTGCCAGCCTCGACCCAGCGATCAAGCTTATAATTTCCGAGATACATCTCAAGCTGGATGCGGCGAAACGAATTGCCAAGGCCGCCGAGGCCTGTGCCACGGCCGGCAGCATCGGCGAGGCGTTGAGATCTCGATGGATATCGAACAACTGATCTATGAGGCTGGACGGCTTCACGACGCCGCCTCGCTTTTAATCGCATAAGGCGGGATCAGGCCTAACCGCATCTCCATAGATTTCCTCCAAGCTTCGCACGTTGCGGAGCTTATTCCAGTGGCAGCCAATGATGCTGTCGAAACAGAGGAAATCTCCGATGGCAATCCAAAAGCGAAAATCCAAATCCGCAAAGAAAACAACTGCGCGATCAGGCGACGGTAATCCGCTCCGAAAAAATAGTCCGAAACTCTGTCGGCTCGAAGCGAATGGGAACCCAGGTGGACGATTCCTGCAGCGGCTTCTGTGGAATGTCGACGACGCAAGCTGGCGACGAACCGAGGTTCGCATCCAGCTTCCACGAAGTGATTCCGGATGAAACGGTTAGTTTGGCCTGCTCCACGGAGCGCAGAACGCGGCGATAGTTCAGACGAATGCCGCTTGATAGCGATAATATTGAAAGACAGCGAACGGCTCCGGCATGAAGACTTGCCGCTGAGAATGCGTCGAATGCTGCGCCTGACGGCCTTTTCGGTGCAGACGCAACGTCGTCCAGTGATTTGATTAAAACCGGCGCTCGCTTCAGAAAGCGGGCGACCAACTCTAGCGAGCCGCCCATGACCTCCTATCACGAGCCACTCGTTAACTGATAAGCACCTTATCAGTCGTCCTTTCGATTGACGACATTTGCTTGTAATGCCTGAATTAGAGCTCTTTCAGCCCCTAAATTATTTGCTCTCATGCAATGACCCGCCAAGACCGGCACGGCTCCTATGCTGCCTCTCCTCTAATCCTATCGCGATTGAATTCTCCTCTGCGATTCAGACGCACATT
>JAFEFK010000756.1 GCA_018240625.1 Pseudomonadota bacterium | reverse complement strand
GCACGAGCTTATCGCACCGTCATACCTCCACTATCTGATGCAGTTCCGAATGCGAGATCGCTTTTGCGTCTCCGGAATTGTTCTCGTCGGAGCCATTCTCGACATGATGCAAGAATCCAGCATACACGACCGATATGACGCATTGGTGCGAGAATTCCTCGCCGCGCCATTCGGTGAGCACAGCCCGGCCTTGCGGCAGCTTATGCTGCGCTTGCGCAGCCTCGATGCGATGAACAAGCATGTGCTGGTCGAGATCGAGCCTTACAAAAAGTGGCGCCTCGCGAAGCTCGGTCCGCGCAATAGCGCTCCAGTGCTGCTTGACCAGACATTTGACGACCTCGAGGCTGCCGAACGGTACGTTTTCCTCTCTCGCATTAAGATGTTGAAGGAGGGACGCCTATGAGACTCGCGCCAGATTTCGGAATCGTCGGTTATACTGATCGTTGGCAATACTATCCCGGTGACGATGTCTCACTTCACCTGTCTTCACGGCATCCATGCCGGGCCACGATCCGCCTGCATCGCTTCGAAGATATCGAGGAAGTCGGCGCTGGCGTCGACTTCACGACCTCTGCGGTGGCGGCGGAGCCAATCGCATGCGAAGTCACTTCTCAGGACACGGTGATTGGTTCCTGGTTTGCAGCCGATCTCGGAGAGGACGCCCTCGCGAGGGGCTTCACGCTCGGGCTGTTGTTCCAGCCGAGCTACGTCGCCGCCGAAGGCAACGGCCTCATCGAGATCACGCTATCAAAACTGACTATTGCGGTGACGCTCGACAATAAAGGACATCCCGTGCTCGCCGTATCGGGCGACACCAATGCGCGGGTTCGGCTAGCAGACCCCGTTACACTGGCCGCCTGGCACCGGCTTCTCCTGATCTGCAATCGCGACGGGCAATTGCGACTCGTGATGCGTCGGCAGAAACGATTATGGACCGCAGAATGCGATCTTCCTTCCCGGCATCTGGGAGGGATGGCCTCATTGCACCTCGCGCGAGCCGCATCTGCCTTCCACAGTT
The DNA here is from genome assembly GCA_018240625.1 of Pseudomonadota bacterium. Classification (GTDB taxonomy): domain Bacteria; phylum Pseudomonadota; class Alphaproteobacteria; order Rhizobiales; family Xanthobacteraceae; genus Nitrobacter. The sequence continues at coordinate 2,413 of JAFEFK010000756.1, read as the reverse complement.
TCAACGGACGACTCGAAGCGCCTGTCATCTGGCCCGGCGTGTTCGCTCCTGAAGATGCGTTCGCAAAGCTGGATCGCTGGGTGGACGGCGAAGGCGCTTCCGTATCCGATGCCGTTGCCGCCTGGGATTTCAGCCGGAACATGGCGATGGCTGACGTCGTCGATTCCGGACCGTCGGGACGGCAAGGGCGCTTGCACAACCTTCCCACCCGCGCGGTGAAAGGGTCGCACTGGTGCGGTACGGAGCAAAGCTATCTCCATGCGCCTCGCCAATACGCCGCGATTCATTTTCACCAGGATGATCTTTCAGACGCAAAGTGGCCGGTTGCGGCACGGCTGTGTCTGCCGGATACACTCGAGACCGGCGTGTATCTCATAGAGGTATCGGGTGAATCCGGACGGGATACATTGCCGGTCGTCGTGCGGCAGAAGAAAGCTAAAAAAAATTTCGCCTTCCTGGCTTCGACATTCACGTGGCTGGCGTATGCCAACGACCGTTGTCTGCTCCACGGTTCGAATCCCGAGATGTTTGCCAACCGGTTGCTTATTCTTACGCAGAACGATTGCGAACTGGCGTCGGATCATCGCTACGGCCTGTCGCTCTACGATACTCACATGGACGACAGCGGTGTATCTTATGCGACACGGCGGCGCCCCTGCCTGAGCTTTCGGCACAGTCAGCGCGGGTGGCATGGCGGTATCGGTTCCAGCCTGTGGAATTTTGGCATCGACCTACTCATCCTCGCCTGGCTGCAACGCGAAGGCATCGCTTACGACATCGTTACCGATGATGATCTCGACAAGGAAGGCCCTGCGTCCCTTTCGCCGTATCGTTGCGTGATGACGGGCTGCCACCCTGAATATCACACGCAACGTAGCGCCGACGCGGTACGCGGTTTCATCGAGACTGGCGGTCGTTTCATCTATCTCGGCGGCAACGGCTTCTATTGGCGGGTGTCGACTCACCCCGACTATCCGGAAACGGTTGAATTGCGCCGTGCGGAGGATGGAAATCGCAGCTGGGCGTCCGAGCCGGGCGAATATTATCATGCCTTCGACGGTGCCTATGGTGGACTTTGGCGCCGCAACGGCCAACCGCCGCAGGCGCTTCTCGGCGTCGGATATTGCGGACAAGGTTTCTACAAGTGCCATCCTTTTCGGCTGAACGCCGCGGCGTCCGATCCCCGTGTCGCCTTCCTCATGGATGCGCCGCCGGTAACGGGAAGCCTTCTAGGCGATTTCGGACTGGTCGGCGGCGGGGCGGTCGGCCTTGAGATCGATCGAGCGGATCGACACCTCGGTACGCCCGATCACGCTCTCGTCCTGGCGACGTCAGTGCCGCTCGACGATAGCTATATCCTCGCGAACGAGGAGGTCGGGGTCAACCGCCCGACCGTGAGCGGCGCGATGAGTGCTGCCCTGCGTGCCGATTTGGTATTCTTTGAGACGCCGGCGGGCGGAGCGGTGCTGTCCACCGGTTCTATCTCCTGGGCCGGAAGCATGAGCAAGCGTCGAAACGATAACCCGGTGTCCACGTTGACCCGCAACGCGATCCGCCGATTTAGCGATCCGGTCCCTTTCACCATGCCGTCCGTCTGACGGACCGGCACTCCTCCAAATTGCAACCTCCTCGGGAGCAATAACTCCATGACATCCCCGGTAAAGGACTATCACTCGCTCGCGCGCGGCATTCGGTTTCCGACCGAGGCCTTCATCGGCGGCAGGAGCCGCGCCGCACTGTCGGGCCGGAGTTGTGAGAACATCAACCCGGCGACCGGAAAACCGCTGGGTCGCGTCGCATCATGCGAGGCTGAAGACGTCGATCTCGCGGTTCGCGCCGCTCGCCGCGTTTTCGAGGATGGCGTCTGGTCGCGCAGCAGCCCGGAGAATCGCAAGGAGATCATGGGGCGCGTCGCCAAGCTGGTGCGGGATCATGCCGACGAACTTGCGGTCATGGAGAGTATGGATTCGGGCAAAACAATAACCGACTGCCTGCACGAAATAGGCACCGAGGTTGCCAACTTCTTTCAGTGGTATGGAGAGCTGGCCGACAAGCAATTCGGAAAAGTCGCCCCCACCGAATCCGGTACTCTTGCGCTGATTGTAAACGAGCCGATCGGCGTTGCTGGGCTGGTGCTGCCGTGGAACTTTCCACTTCTCATGATGGCCTGGAAGGTCGCGCCTGCGCTCGCAGCGGGATGCAGCGTGGTGGTGAAACCCGCCGAACAGACGCCGCTGACCGCCCTGCGTCTGGCCGAGCTTGCCGTCGAAGCGGGCCTGCCTGATGGCGTGCTGAACGTCGTTCCGGGTTTTGGAGAGACTGCCGGGCAGGCCATAGGGCGCCACGACGATAGCGATGTCGTATCTGTCACCGGCTCGACTGTGTGCGGTGCTCAGTTCGTGCGGTGGTCCAG
>JAFEFK010000755.1 GCA_018240625.1 Pseudomonadota bacterium | reverse complement strand
TGGCGGGGTTGGGAGTAGGGCGCACCTATCAGATCCCCCGCCCATTCGGCGATCTCACCGTCGCGGAGAATGTCGCGTTGTCACTCATGTTCGGGCAACAACGTGAAATTCCGGCACGGGCTTTGACGGAGGCGCGTAGCTTTCTGGCCTATGCCGAACTCGATCATCGACACGATGTTCGGGCCGATACGCTGTCGTTGCAAGAAAGGAAGCTGCTGGAATTTGCCCGGGCGCTGGCGACGCGCCCGAAACTGCTGCTTGTCGATGAAATTGCATCGGGTCTGACGCCGATCGAAGTGCGTCGCTTCGTCGAGCGAATCCGCGCGGTCCGCGACGATTACGGGATCACGGTGATCTGGGTCGAACACATCGCCTCCGCACTGAATGCAGCCGCAGATCGGATCCTTGTGCTCGAACAGGGGCAACTGATCGCAGACGGACCGCCCGGCGTGGTGTTTCGCGATCAGCGGGTCCTGGCAAGTTACCTTGGAGCGGCGGAGACAGTCGAATGATGCTGGAAGTCTCTCATCTCGCGGTCGACCATGGCAAGCTCCGCGCGCTGTGGGATGTCAACTTGAAAGTCGCGGAGGGCCAGCGTGTCGGCTTGGTTGGGGCTAATGGTGCGGGGAAGTCCACGACGCTTGGAGCGATTGCCGGACTCTATCCCGCAGCCGGGGGGACCATGGCCTATAGTGGGAAGCAATTCACGCATCATCGTGCCCCGGATGCGCTTGCGCGCGGCATCGTTCTGGTGCCGGAGGGCCGCAGGCTGTTCAGCGAAATGACGGTGCGCGAAAATTTGCGGATGGGCGCTTATGCCGGCCGGACGCGAGGCGCGGTTGCCGAGGGACTGGAGCAGGTATTCGCCTTGTTTCCAATCTTGCGCGATAAGCAGGCCCAGCCGTCTGGAGAATTGTCGGGCGGCCAGCAGCAGATGGTCGCAATCGGCCGCGCGCTGATGTCCCAGCCACGGCTCCTGTTGCTCGACGAGCCATTTATCGGGGTCGCGCCGATCCTTGTCGATGAAATCATGGCGGCATTGGCAACGATTGCCGCCAGCGGCGTCACCATGGTGCTGGTTGATCAAAATATTAGCCGAGCACTGCGGTTCGTCGAACGCGCCACGGTCATCCAGAACGGCCGCACCGTGCTGGAAGGAGACAGCGCGACGCTGATGACGGATGAGAAGTTTGCCACCACATTCATGGGACTGGATTGATGACCACTCTATCTTCGACTACCCAACTCGCAGCACCGCGTCTCGCCGGACGCGTCGCAATCGTTACCGGGGCAGCGCGCGGAATCGGAGCAACCTACGCATCGGCGCTGGCCGAGAATGGTGCAACCGTGGTGGCTTGCGATATTTTGGCACCAGACGAAACTGTGGCAACCATCCGAAAAACTGGCGGAAAGGCAGACGGGGCGATCTGCGACGTCGCCGACAGCGCTGCAGTCGCATCCTTCGCGCGGAATATTGAGGCTGCGCATGGCCGCATCGACATCATGGTCAATAACGCTGCGATTTTTGCCAATCTGGCGCTGAAGCCTTTTACCGAGATCGACGACGCCGAATGGGACAGGGTGATGGCGGTGAACGTCCGGGGCTCGTTCGCGTGTGCCAGAGCGGTCGCGCCGACGATGCGCCGGCAAGGGTATGGGAAAATCATCAATATCGCCTCAGGCACCGTTTTCAAAGGCGCGCCGCTGATGCTGCATTACGTGGCGTCAAAAGGCGCGATTGTCGGCATGACGCGTTCACTCGCACGTGAACTCGGCGACGCCGGCGTTCGCGTCAACTGCCTCGCACCGGGATTGACCATGAGCGAGGGCGTCGTCGCCAACAACGCCTGGGCCGGACCGATCGTCGCCAATAACATCGCCAGCCGCTGCCTCAAGCGCGAGGCGACGCCGAACGACCTCACCGGCGCCCTGATATTCCTCGCATCGCCGGAAAGTGACTTCATGACCGGCCAGACCATCGTGGTCGATGGTGGCTCTGTCACTCATTGAGCGGTCACCCGCCGATTCACGTCCTTGATCGGACGTACAGGTCGATAGCCGCCCGCTTATTGCCGTCCTTCGCAAAGTCGCCTTGCAAAATGAATATGCTGAAAGGTTCTCGTCATGATGAAATCGATTGCTGGTGCGCACTGGATCAATGGTGAATGGATTCCCGGCGTCGGCGCGGCGCAGTTTGAGGTGATGAGCCCGATCGACGGAGCGATGATCGGCACCGCACCGGAGGGTGGACGGGATACAGCAGAAGCGGCCATAGCTGCGGCGCGGCACGCTTTCTTCGAGTCGGATTGGGCGCATTCTCCGCGCCTGCGTGCTGATATCTTGTTAAGTCAGGCCGCACGCGTGGAGGCACAGAGCGCCGATCTGAGCCGGTTGCTATCGGTCGAGACCGGGAAGCTGATTGGCGTCGCGCGCATGGAGGTTGCTGCCGCAGCATCGGAATTGCGTTACTACGCGGGGCTTGCACGCGCGATTGGAGGCCGGACGCTGGAGATCGAGCCCGGCGTCTACTCGCATCTTGTTCGTGAGGCAGCGGGGGTTGCCGCCATTATTACTCCATGGAACGCCCCAGCCATTCTCCTGGTGCGTTCCCTTGGCCCAGCGCTGGCTGCCGGCTGCACCGTCGTGATGAAGCCTGCGCCGCAATCGAGCCTGTTTCATACGGCGTTCGTTCGCTGTCTTGCCGAAGGTAATGATCTGCCGGCCGGGGTGCTCAACAGCTTCTGCGAGGCAGGGAGTGCCGGAGGCGAGCTTCTGGTCGATTCGCCGGATGTTGATGTGTTAAGTTTCACAGGCTCGAGTGCTGTTGGACGCAAGATCATGAAGGCGGCGTCCGGCACGCTAAAGCGGCTCAATCTCGAGCTCGGCGGCAAGGCGCCGGCACTCGTATTCGATGATTGTGATGCCGACGCGGTCGCGCCTCAGCTTGCAACTGCCGCCTTGATTCTTACCGGCCAGCAGTGCACGGCATTAAGTCGCGTTCTGGTGCATGAGAGCCGTTATGATGCCCTGACGCAGGCGCTGCGGAGGGCACTTACGGCGATGCCGGTTGGTCGAAGCGACGACGAGCGTAGCAAAATCGGACCCCTGATCGACGTACGCGCACGCGATCGTGTGCAGCATTTGGTCGAGAAACATGCGGATAATGCGTTGCTGAAAGGTGAGATACCGGCCAGCCTGCCCGCCAGCGGAGCC
>JAFEFK010000754.1 GCA_018240625.1 Pseudomonadota bacterium | reverse complement strand
GCCCATCGCTCCGCCGAGGCCACGGACCTGGCAACGGTTGAGAACGTAGGGAACCCACAACAGTCCCGTCAGGATTACCGTACATGTCAGCCAGAACAACTCGCGCGTCATAGGGCCCCTCCGTCGAGATTGACTATCGCCGTCCCCGGCAGGGACGTGCAGCACGATCGAATCATAGACGGTTGCCGTGACCGCGCCAATGTGCGCGCAGGCTTTTCGACGGAGTTATCTCAGGCGCGGACGCGGACGTAGCTGCCGGGCGCGTCTTCGATCGGCGGCAACGCAACAGTTCCGGCCGGGCGCGCCGCGACTTCCTCGGCATCGATGGCGCCCAGCCACTCGCGCCAGTCCGGCCACCACGAGCCCTTATGCTCCTGTGCATCTTTCATCCATTTGGCGAGGGTGGTGTCGCGAATGTTATCGTTGGTCCAATACTGGTATTTCCCGAGCGACGGCGGATTGACCACGCCGGCGATATGCCCCGAGCCCGACAGCACGTAGCGAACCGGGCCACCGAAGAACTGCGATCCGTACAACACCGATTCCGCGGGCGCGATGTGATCTTCCTTGGTTGCCAGATTGTAGATCGGCACCTTGATTTTCGAGAGGTCGAGCAGGGTGTTGTCGAGCACCATCGAACCGGTGGACAGGCGGTTCTCGAGATAGCAGTTGCGTAAGTAGTAGGAATGATTGGCCGCGGGCATCCGCGTCGCGTCCGAGTTCCAGTGCAACAGATCGAACGCCGACGGCATCTTGCCCTTGAGGTAGTTGCTGACGACGTAGGACCAGATCAGGTCATTGGAGCGCAGCATGTTGAAGGCCATCGCCATCTTGCTGCCTTCGAGCACGCCGGCCTGTTTCATCTCGCGCTCGAGCGCAGAAATCTGGTCCTCATCCACGAACACCAGAAGATCGCCGGCATGGGTGAAATCGACTTGCGCCGCGAAGAACGTCGCCGAGGTCACGCGGACGCGGCGCTTCTCCGCGAGCCACGCGAGCGTGGTCGCGAGCAGGGTGCCGCCGACGCAATAGCCGGCCGTGTGCACCTTCATCTCGCCGGTGGCCTTCTCGATGGCATCCATCGCGGCCAGCGGGCCTTCCCTCATGTAATCTTCGAAGGTCTTCTCCCCGAGCCGCTTGTCGGGATTGACCCACGAAATCACGAACACCGTGATGCCCTGATCGACGCACCACTTGATGTAGGATTTCTCCGGCTTGAGATCGAGGATGTAGAATTTGTTGATCCACGGCGGCACGATCAGCAGCGGCGTGCGCAATACATGCTCCGTGGTCGGAGAGTACTGGATCAATTGCATCAGCTCGTTCTGGTAGATCACCTTGCCCGGCGTCGTCGCCATGTTGACGCCGACCACGAGATTGGCCGAATCCGATTGCCGGATCCGCAACGTGCCATGGCCGGCCTCGATGTCCTCTGCGAGCATCTTCATGCCGCGTACGAGATTGTCGCCATTCGACGACAGCGTTTCGCGCAGCACCTCCGGGTTGGTCAGCACGAAATTCGACGGAGCGATCGCGTTGGTAATCTGCTGCACATAGAACTCGGCCTTCTTGCGGGTGTGCGGATCGAGACCTTCGGCGTCGCGGACCAGTTCATTCGCCCATCTGGTCGTCAGAAGATACGCCTGCATCAGAAAGTCGAAGAACTGGTTCGACCGCCATTCCGGATCGGCAAAACGCTTGTCGCGCGGTGCCGGTTCGATCGACGGTTTGATGTCTTCGCCGGTGAGGCGCCGCGCGGCATTGCCCCAGAGGTCGAGATAGGCCTTGCCGAGTTTTGTCTGCAACTCTGTCGCGCGCGCCTGGTCCGACAGCCAGTATTCTGCGACGGCGCTGAAGGTCTTGATCAGTTCGCTGATTTCGTTCGGCGGCTTGTCGCGCGGTTCGGCGTTTTCACGCGGCTTGAGATAGGCAGCCAGCGCCTGGCCGCTGCTTTCCATCGCGCGCGCGAGGTTCATCGCGAACGCTTCGGGGTTGAAGCGCGCTGCGGATTTGGTCTCGGTCGTTAATTCACTCATGGCCGCACACTATGGGTTTCTTCCGGAAGTCTTGTGACGCATGTTGCCACAGGGGGGTGTCGATCATGGCATAATTTGGAGAAACGCGCTGATTTCTATGTGTTGCGGTGCGACAAAACATCTTGGTAAGGTCAATACTTGAGCCCCGATAAGGCAATTCTAGGGGCCTTCCATGCCGGACATCAACTTATCAGAGCTCAAATCGAGCGGATGCGGGTGCAGGCGCAGCGCCAGGGCAAAGACATCCTAAGCCCGCAAAGGGCCGGGATAAACTCACCGCCGGCCGAGGTCCTGCTGGCGCGGATGCAGACCAACATCGACAACCTCTGCGTTGAACGTGACCGCCTGGAGAAGCTGGAACCGGGCCCGGTGAGCGGAAAGGTGCTCGGCGGCCGGAAGTGGTGATTTGGCAGTACCCGGAAGGAGGGCGGTTCTCCGTCGCTGTGCCCGGGGATGAAGAAATAGCACCAACGGTCAAAGCGTTCTTCGGCCGTGAGCTGGCCCGCTACAACCATGCCGTCCATTGTGAGCATCAAGCCTACACGGTGTTTTTCTTCGCGGAGAGCCGCGCGCTCCGGCAATTCGCGTTCCTTTCTTAGGCCGTCCCCTGGCGGCGCCCGTTTGGCGTTGTTATCGGACGTCATTGCCGTCACGCCACAACCCGGTTATGTGCCAACCGAAGCCTATGTTGCTCAGATTAAAGTTCCCGGTTTTCTGTGGAGGTGGCGTGACTAGTGAGAGACGACCAACGGCATTTCAGCTCTCGGAGCCCGTCAGCGACGCGCTCAACCTAATCCGCGGCCTTTCCGCGCAGCTTGTGCTGTTTGGTCACGCCATATCATTTCTCGGCATACTGCCGTTTCTTCAACCGCCAATCACGCCTTACCTGCAAAAT
>JAFEFK010000753.1 GCA_018240625.1 Pseudomonadota bacterium | reverse complement strand
CGGCCGAGAATGGGATCCATTTCCCCGGACTTCGCCTTCGCGGTCAGGTCCTGCGAAAACCGATCGAGCGGCGTCGTCCCCTTCGGACCCTGCGCCTGCTCCGAACCCGCAGAGTCCGCGCCACGAAGGCCCGCGCCATCCATCGGGCGCAGATTTTCTTCTTCCGATCCCGCCCAGGTATTCCGATGCTCGGTCGTTAAGGCTTCGACATTGATCTTGTCGAATTCCTTCGACAGATTGACGAAAGCGCGGCGCAAGTCGGTCGACTTCAGCGCGGCCACCAGCACGTGACCCGTTCTGATCTGGGTCTCACCGAAAAACAGCGTCGCGTAGTGCCAGCCGCGATCGAGCACATCCACCACGTTGTTGGCAACACCGGGCATGTCGGTTTCGTTTTTGCGAAAACCGGCGATCACGCCTGCGAGATCGGACAGCAGCCGTGCGCGGTCGACCTTGTAGTGATCGACAGTCAGGCTCAAATCGGTTCGCTCCTGCTGCAGGATGTGAAACAGCCAGTGCGCCAGTTCGATGTTGCGGTTGCCCGCGCTCTTGGCGTGGCGCAAGGCCTGGATAAACGCGTCGTATCCGGCCCGATTCAATTTTCCAGTGACGGCTTCGAGGCTGATGTCGGTCACGAGGACCTCCTAAAAATTGAAAATCAAAACGTACGAAAAATGTTCGAGCAGGATCGTTTGGACGTCAGGCCGGGCTGGGCCGCAGTCTTTCGGCCGGGCTAAAGCGGGCATCGTAGCGGTAAGGCTCCCTCGAGGTCCAGTTCGGAGCCATCCATGTCGTCCAGCCGAGGCGTCCGCTCTTGCCCAGTTTAACCGGCTCGATGGCGCCGGACGGGATCGCCAGTTCGACATCCCATTCGAGCTCATCGCCAAGATAGAAAAAAACCGCGTCCGCCAGCTTTTTGGCCAGATTGTCCGATCCGGTCGGCAGAAACTCTTCATGATGGGCCAGATCGCGGACGTAGACCCGAACTCGTATCTTGTCCTCGACGCTGAACACACTCGATCCGAGCAGCGCGTTTTGTCCGAGCGCCGCATAACCCTGCCCTATCCGGGTCACATCCGCGGGGTCGAACGTCAACCAGGTTCCCACGAACTGCTCGACATCGACCTCGGTCTTGAAAAGACCCATGAGAAACCCGCGCAAGCGGGAGGCTGATTTGGACTTCGGTGCCAGAAGTCCGGCATAGGTCAGCTTGGCGAGATCGGGCACGGAGTCGAGATCGCGGAAGTGCGGCGACCCTATTCCGATGAACGAGCCGATAAACGCCACAAAGCGGTCGTCGTCAGGCCGGTCATGCTGGCCGATCGGCCGCGCATCCGACCACGCTCGGAAGAACAGTTGCAGAAATCGATTGTTGAAAAGATCGAGGAAGCGCGCGAACGAATCGTCGCGCATGAGGAGCCAGCTCAGGCTCTCATCGGTCGTTGTCAGTGGCAACGCACCTTGAGGGCCGCTGAGACCGAGAAACCGCGCCAATATTTTCAGCCGCGCGCCCCGGGATTCCGCGCGGGTCAGGTCGGACGCGGGAAACTCCAGGAAGGGATCCTGTCCAAGCTCGAGATATTCCTCGCGCCGCGCCGCACTATCTCCGATGCGCGGACGATCCGGATGTTCCCGTTCGAGCCTTCGCAGCACGTCGTAGAAGCTGAAGCGCCAGGGTTCTGCCTTGAGATCGTCGGTCCAGCTCATTGTGACCTGCGCGTTCCCATGCGCGTCGGCCAACGCATGATTTCGCCGCGCTCGTTTGAAACGACGACGGTCTGGGTAAAATGATTGAAACCTGAGTAATCGGCAAAAAAGCGCTCCAGCACGGCCCCGAGCAAGAATGCGCCGCTCCCCTCGAAGCCCTTTTCGTCAAGTGTCACCTTGATCTCTTGCCCACGCGCGGTGCCTGTGCCGGTTCGTTCGCGGACACGCCTCACGACCGGCTTGCTGTCCACCCGGCGAACGGCACGTATCTTCCGCTCGATAACGCTATCCGAGGCATCGGCAAACATCGAGAGCATTTCGCGAAGCGCTTCAGCCTGGTTACCCGCCGCGCGGGCAGTCGTACCCAGATAATTCAGCGTCAGCATATTGATCAGGCGCCAGGAAATCGCGGCACCTTGCGTCGACTCGTTACGCGAATGGAGCTGAGACGCGACCGGCTCACGCGGCAGCGTCGGGCCGGCGACGCAGGTTACCTTGAGCGAGGTATCGTCAAGCATCTGCAAGTCCGCACCGCCCTGTCCGACCGGCAAATGCTCGGTTAGATGGCGATTGGAGCACAGCGTGCGAATACTGAGTTCGGCAGGCGCGCGCTCAGCCGCGTTCTCCGACAAGTCGACGAACGAGATGAAGACATCCGTACCGACGTAGTCCGACGTCTTGCCGTAGGCCTTCTCCTCGACGGTGCGCCGCCGCGGTAACCGGCGCATGGTGTAGAACACCTTGTTCGCAGATCCATCGTCCACTTTTACGGCATACAACGGCGCCACCGGCACCTTGTCCTTCTCGCCCGGATAGTGCGCGTACACGTCCAGAATCCGATGCGCCTCGAAATTCAGATGATGGCTGCGATCGGGCACCACGTGATGTTCGTGGAAACGGGATTTCAGAAAAATGCGATCGGCGGTCTTCTCGAACAAATTGATCGCAGGCGCCGAATACAGCGAGAAGAAGGCGGGCTGCACAGCCGCCGCCAGCCGCGGATTCATATCGTCGAAAGCAAAGATGATTTCGGCGTTCTTGCAGCGCAACTTCGGCATGATGGTATCGAGCTTCGTCAGCTTGATGCCGAGAAACTTGCGCGGAAATACGAAATACTCGCGCAACAATTCGGAGCCGCGGAAAACGCGCGTATCGCGTGGAAATAACGAGTCTTGCTCATCGAATCCGATCTGTTCGACGCAACCGGCCGGCAGCGGAATGATGACGGGATCGCCAAAATCGTCCAGATAGCGGAAATAGACCCCGGCAAGATCGGCGATCATCTGCTCATAGAGCGCGACCGAATCCGATTCGCTTCCCACGAAATGAATCGGCAGCTCCTTAATCCGGCAGTTCGACAGCCAGCACTCCGGTTTTGTCCGCGACTCGGTCGGTGAGATTTCATCCTCAAGCCGCTCCGCACTCCGTGCGGTCAGCGACAACCGCAATCCTGAGAGGACGTTGTGGCCGACAGAAAGGCCCGCTGCCTGCATTGGTCCGGCATTGGAGAAATACTCGGCAGCCAGGATATCAAGCGGCCACAGAACAATTTCGCTGCACAAGCGATAGCGGCAGGCCACGCTGCGCTCCCGCTCGCGATAGGTTGCATCGAAATAGCCGTCGCGCCGAATTCGCTTGCCATCGAACAGGGCGGAGTCCGCGAATGGCGGATGAATTTTTACCATCATGACCGATGGCGTCGGAGCGAGATAGTTCGGTACGAGCTGGTCGAGCAGGTTGCTGGTGAATTCCGGAAACTCCTGCTTGAGCTTGAGCTGCACGCGTGCTGCGAGAAAGGCCGTCCCTTCGAGCAGCGCGCCGACCATCGGGTCCATGCGCTCCGCCACCAGGCCACCGAGACGCTCGGCGATACCCGGATACTCCTCCGCGAAATCACCGGCCTGTTCGAGCAAAACCGCCAGTTCGCGATTGTAGAGATCGAGAAACTGCCGATCCATCGTTACAACCGATTCAGTTGAATTGCGCCGGACTGCAAATCGAGGTCGGCAACGAATTCAACCGGAATATTCACCGGCTCGCAACGCAAATCGGCCTTGACCACAAATCGCAACTTCAGTTGCTCGTAGCCGATCGAATCGTCACGCCGGGCGCTTACCGATTTCCGGTCCAGGCGCGGCTCATAATTGAACAGGGCTTCCTCGATCTCTTTGCCGATGCCTTGGACGCCCTCGTCTTCAAGGGTCCGGCTGCTGACATCCGGCAAACCGAAATTCAGGATCGACTTCCGGACGTACTTGAATTCGGAGAGATCATCCGTTGATTCCAGGGCGATGGTATTCATCAACGCCTCCAGATCGATTGCAACTTCACGCCGCAAAACCGCATCGGTGACGGGAGACCGGCTGAGAGTCCGCCTGCCCGTGACAACGCGTTCCCCGTCCGCGGTGCGGACGTCGTGTTTTACCTTGGCGTCGCGCGCCGCATGCGAGCTTCGAAAAGCATGCATGAGCGGCGCGCTTAGCCTGTCTTTGCGGCGACCTTCAACCATGACTAGTTCGCCACGACCATCGATCAACCCAGCTTGTTGGCCTTGATATCGTATTTGACATCGGCCGGCGTGTCGCCGCTACCATCCGCCTTTTGCGGCGTGTAGGTCGTCGTAAAGTGCGCGAAGCTCAGCGAAACCTGCTCGCTCGGCATGGTATCGCCGCCGTGGGAAGCGCCATATTGTACGCTCGTGACCATGATATCTTTCATCTCGATTTTCAGGTACTCGAGCGGCTTGTCACCCGCCTTGCGCGCGACCAGGACGCCCTTCGGGATGTGCTTGCCGCTTAGCAGAACCTTCTGCAGGTCCGGCGACGCCTTGTCCAGATAATGGGTGAAATGGAGATCCTGCACCGACGCTTTGGCCGTGCCCTGACCGCCACCCTGTGGGCTGCCGGCTTGTGTGGCACCCCAGCTGAAGCTGGTCAAATCGATCTCACCCTTGTGCTTGTCGTCCGCGCTCTCGCCCTTGATATCGTCGAGCTTGAGGAAATAATCTGTAGCCATTTTCATTCTCCTGTTT
>JAFEFK010000752.1 GCA_018240625.1 Pseudomonadota bacterium | reverse complement strand
GGGCGAGGCAATTCGGTTTTCCTTTGCGAAATGAACGATCTGGCGAGCGGCACGTCGTCGTGGTCGACCAAGCTCGTCCATGGGGGCTTACGCTATCTCGAATATTACGAATTCCGGCTGGTTCGCGAAGCGCTGATCGAACGCGAAATCCTCTGGCAGATCGCGCCGCATATCATTCGTCCGTTGCGTTTCGTGCTGCCGCATCATGCAGGCCTGCGGCCGGCATGGCTGCTGCGGCTCGGTCTCTTTCTCTACGATCACATCGGCGGACGAAAACTGCTGCCGTCGACGCGTTCGGTCGACCTCGCGCGCGATGAAGTCGGCAAGCCGCTCATCCCCGGCCGCTACCACAAGGGCTTTGAATACTCGGATTGCTTTGTCGATGACGCCCGTCTCGTCGTTTTGACGGCGCGCGACGCGGCGGATCGCGGTGCGGATATCCGGACGCGGACGCGCGCCGTCGGGACGCATCAGGACGGCGGCATCTGGCACGTTACGGTCGAGGATGTGTCGACCGGCCAGCGCAGCACCATCGCTGCACGGACGCTGGTCAATGCAGCCGGGCCGTGGGTCGAGAACGTGCTGACGCTTGGCGCCGGCATCAATACCAAGGCCAGGGTGCGGCTGGTGCAGGGCTCGCACATCGTCGTCAAGAAACTCTACGACCACGATCGCGCCTATATCTTCCAGAACGGCGACGGCCGCATCGTATTCGCGATTCCATATCAGGATGCCTTCACCCTGATCGGCACCACCGATCTGGATTACGAAGGCGATCCCGCCAAGGTGACGGCGACCGCGGAGGAGATCGCCTATCTCTGCGCTTCGGTGAGCGAGTATTTTGCAAAACCCGTGAAGCCGGAGGACGTGGTCTGGACCTATGCCGGCGTGCGCCCGCTCTACGACGATGGCGCCAGCGAAGCCAAGGCCGCCACCCGCGAATATGCGTTTGAACTGGATACGCCGGGCGGGGCGCCGCTGCTGTCGATTTACGGCGGGAAGATCACGACGCATCGGCGGCTTGCGGAGGAAGCGCTCGAGAAACTGTCGCCTTACCTGAAAGGCACCAAGGCGCGTGAGGGCTGGACTGCAAAGGCGGCATTACCGGGCGGTGACATGGATGTCTCGGCGGTCGCAGCGTTGGCAGCGGAACTGCTGCGCGACTATCCATTTCTCACGCCCGCGCATGCGAACAGGCTCGCACATGCCTATGGCACCCGCGCCGTCAACGTGCTGGGTACGGCGAAATCCATGGCCGATCTCGGCCGGAATTTCGGTGGCACGCTGACCGAGAGCGAGGTGCGGTATCTGATCTCCCATGAATGGGCCTGCACCGCAGAGGATATCGTCTGGCGCAGATCCAAATTGGGCTTGCGGATGTCCGCGGGCGAAATTGCCTCGTTCGGCGAGTGGCTCAGCGCGGAGCAGGAACGCACCGGGCGTCAGCCGAGAGAAGCGGGAGCGCGCCAATGACAGTCGCGCTCGATCACGTCACGCGCACGATCGAGGGTGTTGCGGCGATTCGCGATGTGTCGCTGACACTGGAGCGTGGCGCGCTCAGCGTGCTGCTCGGTCCGACGCTGTCGGGCAAGACCTCGATCATGCGGCTGCTCGCCGGCCTCGACAAACCGAGCGAAGGCCGTGTGCTGGTCGACGGCAAGGATGTCACCGGCTTCGACGTGCGCAAGCGCTCGGTTGCGATGGTCTACCAGCAGTTCATCAACTATCCGTCGCTGACGGTTTACGAGAATATCGCTTCGCCGCTGCGGGTGCAGGGCAAGCCGAAATCCGAAATCGAAACGCGAGTGCGTGAGGCGGCGAAACTGCTCAAGCTCGAGCCGTATCTCGACCGCACGCCGCTGCAACTGTCCGGCGGCCAGCAGCAGCGCACGGCGATTGCGCGTGCGCTGGTGAAGGGCGCCGATCTCGTGCTGCTCGACGAGCCGCTTGCCAACCTCGACTACAAACTGCGCGAGGAATTGCGCACCGAATTGCCGCGCATCTTTGAAGCCTCCGGCGCGATCTTCGTCTATGCGACCACCGAACCTTCCGAAGCGCTGCTGCTCGGCGGCCGCACGGTCTGCATGTGGGAAGGCGAGATATTGCAGGTCGGCGAGACGCCGAAGGTCTATCGTCATCCAGAGACGCTGCGGGTGGCACAGGTGTTTTCCGATCCGCCGCTGAATATCGTCGGGATCGAAAAGCACAACGGCACGGTTCGATACGAGGCGGGCATGCAGGCGCCCGCCAACGGGCTTTATGCGGGGCTGCCGGACGGCGCCTATCGCGTCGGCTTCCGTGCTCATCAGCTCGAACTCGCGAACGGCCACGCCGATTGGCACACGTTTTCTGCCGAAGTCGCCGTCACCGAAATCACCGGGTCGGAAAGTTTCGTGCACATCAAGCGGGCGCAGACCGACTGGGTCGCGGTGCTGGAGGGCGTGCACGAATTCCCGCCGGGCGAGATGATCGAGGTCGCGCTCGATACCGGCAATCTTTTTGTTTTCGACACCGGCGACCGGCTGGTCGCCGCGCCCAACGCGATGTGAGGAGGTAACGCATGGCTCGCATTGACCTCGTCGATCTCGCCCACTCCTACGGCGGTAACGACGCCGACCCGGACTCGTTCGCGCTGAAGCCGATCTCGATGACCTGGCGGCAAGGCGGGGCCTATGCGCTGCTGGGACCGTCCGGCTGCGGCAAGACCACGCTGCTCAATCTGATCTCGGGCATCGTCGCGCCCTCGCGCGGGAAGATCCTGTTCGACGGCACGGACATCACGCCGCTGTCGACGCAGAAACGCAACATTGCGCAAGTGTTCCAGTTCCCGGTGATCTACGACACCATGACGGTCGGCCAGAACCTCGCATTCCCGCTCAGGAATCGCGGTGTCGCCAAGAGCGAGATCGATGCGCGCGTGGCCGAGATCGCAAAGCTGCTCGACCTGACGCCGTATCTCAACCGCAAGGCGACCCGGCTGACCGCCGACGCCAAGCAGAAGATTTCGCTCGGCCGCGGGCTGGTGCGGTCGGACGTCGCCGCCGTGCTGTTCGACGAGCCGCTAACCGTGATCGATCCCGAATTGAAGTGGGAATTGCGCTCGAAACTGAAGGCGCTGCACCGCGCCCTCGACCTGACGATGATCTACGTCACCCACGATCAGACCGAAGCGCTGACCTTCGCCGATACGGTCGTGGTGATGCACGACGGCCGCGTGGTGCAGAGCGGCACGCCGGAAGAGTTGTTCGACAAGCCCGCGCATACCTTCGTCGGTTATTTCATCGGCTCGCCCGGCATGAACATCGTCCCCGCCGAAGTGGCGGGCCGCGAGGCGCGCATCGGTGGTCACGTCATCCAGTTGTCACGCGCTTACGACAAATTGCCGGCGGGCGCGGCGATCGAGATCGGCGTGCGTCCGGAGTTCGTCAGCGTTGCGCCGCCGGCCCCCGGCCTCCTGAGCGCCAACATCGAACGGATCGACGACCTCGGGCGCATCCGGTTTGCGCGGGTGAAGGTCGGCGATGCAAAATTCTCGGCGCGGGTGCCGCCGGGGTTCTCGGTTGCCGGCGAGAGCGCGGGCCTCGTGTTCGATCCCGCGCGCGTGCACGTCTATGCCGACAGCCGTCTGGTCGAGGGGCACTCCCTTGGAGGACCGGTGTGATGGACAAGACCGTCAATCAGAAGGCCTGGTTTCTCGTCCTGCCGGTGTTTTTGATCGTGGCGTTTTCCGCCGTGCTGCCGCTGATGACGGTGGTCAACTATTCGTTTCAGGATACTTTCGGCAACAACCAGTTCTTCTGGAACGGCGTCGGCTGGTTCAAGGAGCTGCTGGATCCCTCGACCGATCTCGGCAGCCGGTTTTTCGCGTCGCTGTGGCGCAACCTGTTCTTCTCCGCGGTGATTCTGGCCATCGAAGTGCCGCTCGGCATCATCGTCGCGCTGTCGATGCCGCGCGACGGCTGGCGGGTCGCGGCCTGCCTCGTCATTCTCGCCCTGCCGCTTCTCATTCCGTGGAACGTGGTCGGCACCATCTGGCAGATTTTTGGCCGTCCCGACATCGGCCTTCTGGGCTACGTGCTGAACAACATCGGCATCGAGTACAATTACGTCTCCAACGAGTTCGACGCCTGGGCCACCGTCATCGTGATGGACGTCTGGCACTGGACCAGCCTCGTCGCGCTGTTGTGTTACGCCGGACTGAAGTCGATTCCCGACGCCTACTATCAGGCCGCGCAGATTGACGGCGCGTCGCGCTGGGCGGTGTTCACCGCGATTCAATTGCCGAAGATGAATCGCGTGCTGCTGATCGCGGTGCTGCTGCGCTTCATGGACAGTTTCATGATCTACACCGAGCCGTTCGTCGTCACCGGCGGCGGGCCCGGCAATTCGACGACGTTCGTGTCGATCGAGCTGGTCAAGATCGCGCTCGGACAGTTCGACCTCGGCAAGGCGGCGGCGCTGTCGCTGGTCTACAACCTCATCATCATCATCGTGTGCTGGGTGTTCTACACCGTCATGACCAATGCCGGTGTAGATCGCCAGCGAACCCAGGGAGCGGCGTGATGCATTCCATTCCCGGCCGCCGGATCATTCTCTCGCTGTTTTTGATCTTCCTGCTGTTGCCGATCTACTGGCTCGTCAACATGAGCTTCAAGACCAACACCGAGATCGTCTCGACCATGACGCTGTGGCCGCATCATCCGACGATTGCGAACTACATGCGCATCTTCACCGACGAGAGCTGGTATTCCGGCTACATCCACTCGCTCAATTATGTGGTGATCAACACCTTTATCTCGATCTCGTTCGCGCTGCCCGCGGCCTACGCATTTTCGCGCTACCGCTTTCTCGGCGACAAGCATCTGTTCTTCTGGCTGTTGTCGAACCGGATGGCGCCGCCGGCGGTGTATGCGCTGCCGTTCTTTAATCTGTATTCCGCGATCGGCCTGTTCGATACGCCGTGGGCAGTGGCGCTGGCGCATTGCCTGTTCAACGTGCCGCTCGCGGTCTGGATTCTGGAAGGGTTCGTCTCCAGCGTGCCGCGCGAGATCGACGAGACCGCGTTCCTTGACGGCTATTCGTTTCCAAAGTTCTTCGTCAAGATTCTGGTCCCGCTGATCGCCAGCGGCATCGGCGTCGCGGCGTTCTTCTGTTTCATGTTCTCGTGGGTCGAGCTGCTGCTGGCACGCACGCTGACGTCGGTCGATGCCAAGCCGATCTCGGCGGTCATGACGCGCACCGTCTCCGCCGCCGGCATGGACTGGGGCCTGCTGGCCGCCGCCGGCGTATTGACCATCATTCCGGGCGCGCTCGTCATCTGGTTCGTCCGCAATTACATCGCGCGCGGTTTCGCGCTCGGCCGGGTGTGAGGAGACAGCGATGAGAACACACTTCGCAGGGCGCGTAGCACCCCCCACCCCCGACCCCTCCCCACCGCAAGCGCGGGGGGAGGGGAGCCGGCGGCGCTTCCTTCTCCCCTCCCCCCACGCATCTTCTGCGTGGTGGGGAGGGGTCGGGGGTGGGGGGCTCTTTGCAAGACTTCACGCGCGCGCACCTGTGTGGAGCATTTGCCCATGAGCAACATCGCATGGATGGCCTGGACGCTGCCGACCGCGATCTTCTTTGTGCTGCTCGCGCTGACGCTGCTCACGATGACATATCTGGCCGCCGCCTATCCGGAAGCGGAGCGCGTCGGGATCCTGCGGATTCCAACCACCCGCGGCGACCGGCTGTTCATCTCGCTGATTCTTGCAGCGGTGATCCACCTGCTGTGGATCGGATTTATCGGAACTGATTCAATCGCGACGCTTCCTGTCGGCGAAGAAGCGATTGAAGTGTCGAGCCTGTGGTTCGCCACCGTGATTTCGTTCGTGACGGCCGTGCTGGTTTTTCGCACGGTCTGACGAACGAAGGGGACAGATCCGGATTTTCCGGCTCTGAATATTGTTAAGTTGTTGCAACGGAGGAAACGAAGATGCTGAACTTGAGAGAACGAGGAAGTCCCGCAAGCAGGACGCGGCTCCTGACGATGGCAAGCGCCGCCGCGCTGGTCGCCGCCACGGTCACGCTGGCATCGCCGGTCAGGGCGGACGACGCCACGATCCAGAAGTGGATCGACAGCGAATTCCAGCCGTCGACCCTGTCGAAGGCGGATCAGCTCAAGGAAATGCAGTGGTTTGCGAAGGCCGCTGAACCCTACAAGGGCATGGAAATCAACGTCGTCTCGGAGACGCTGACCACCCATGAATTCGAATCCAAGACGCTCGCCAAGGCGTTTACGGAAATCACCGGCATCAAGGTCAAGCACGACGTCATCCAGGAAGGCGACGTGGTGGAAAAGATCCAGACCCAGATGCAGTCCGGCAAGAATGTCTACGACGGCTGGATCAACGACTCCGACTTCATCGGAACGCACTTCCGTTACGGACAGGCCGTCGACCTCACGGACTGGATGGCCAAGGATGCCAAGGACGTCACCGATCCGATGCTCGACGTCAACGACTTCATCGGCAAGTCGTTCACGACGGCGCCGAACGGCCATCTCTATCAGTTGCCGGACCAGCAGTTCGCCAACCTCTACTGGTTCCGCTACGACTGGTTCACCAATCCGGACATCAAGGCCAAGTTCAAGGCCAAGTACGGCTACGATCTCGGCGTGCCCGTGAACTGGTCGGCCTATGAGGACATCGCGGATTTCTTCACCAACGACATCAAGGAAATCAACGGCGTCAAGGTCTATGGTCACATGGACTACGGCAAGAAGGATCCCTCGCTCGGCTGGCGTTTCACCGACGCCTGGCTGTCGATGGCCGGCAACGGCGACAAGGGAATCCCGAACGGGCTTCCCGTCGACGAATGGGGCATCCGCATGGAAGGCTGCCGTCCGGTCGGTTCCTCGATCGAGCGCGGCGGCGACGTCAACGGCCCGGCGGCGGTCTATTCGATCGTCAAGTATCTCGACTGGATGAAGAAATATGCTCCGCCGCAGGCACAGGGCATGACCTTCTCCGAATCGGGACCGGTGCCGTCGCAGGGCAATATCGCCCAGCAGATCTTCTGGTACACCGCCTTCACCGCCGACATGGTGAAGCCCGGCCTGCCCGTGATGAACGCGGACGGTACGCCGAAGTGGCGTATGGCTCCGTCGCCGCACGGCGCGTACTGGAAAGACGGCATGAAGCTCGGCTATCAGGACGTCGGTTCGCTGACGCTTCTGAAATCGACCCCGATCGATCGCCGCAAGGCGGCCTGGCTCTATCTCCAGTTCATCGTCTCCAAGACGGTGTCCCTGAAGAAGAGCCATGTCGGACTCACCTTCATTCGTGAATCCGATATCTGGGACAAGTCGTTCACCGAGCGCGCGCCGAAACTCGGCGGCCTGATCGAGTTCTACCGTTCGCCCGCGCGCGTGCAGTGGACCCCGACCGGCAACAACGTGCCGGATTATCCGAAGCTGGCGCAGTTGTGGTGGCAGAACATCGGCGATGCGGCGTCCGGTGCGAAGACCCCGCAGCAGGCGATGGATTCGCTCGCAGCGGCCCAGGACTCCGTCATGGAACGTCTTGAGAAGTCGAAGGTCCAGGGCGAATGCGGACCGAAGCTGAACAAGAAGGAAACGGCCGAGTACTGGTACAAGAAATCGGCAAAGGACGGCAACATCGCGCCCCAGCGCAAGCTGGCGAACGAGAAGCCGAAGGGCGAGACGGTCGACTACGACACGCTGATCAAGTCGTGGCCGGCATCGCCGCCGAAGCGG